>DATARB010000044.1:0-20130 GCA_036264375.1 Pseudolabrys sp. | reverse complement strand
ACGAAGGACGGGCAGAAGCCGTTGACGCAGGAATAGTCCTTGTTGCAGCTCGATTGGTCGATGGTGCGCTTGCGGCCCCATTCGGTCGCGAGCGGCTGCACCGAGACGCAATTGGACTTCACGCCGCAGTCGCCGCAGCCCTCGCAAACCAGGTCGTTGATGACGACGCGCTTGTCGGGATCGGGGAACGTGCCGCGCTTGCGGCGGCGGCGCTTCTCGGCGGCGCAGGTCTGGTCATAGATAAGAATGCTGACGCCCGGCACCGTCGCGAGATCGCGCTGCACGATATCGAGTTCGTCGCGGTGGTGGATCGTCAGGCCACGCGGCCATTCCGTATCCTTGGCGTATTTCCCCGGCTCGTCGGTGACGACGACGACGCGCTTGGCGCCTTCGGCGGCGACCTGCGCGGCGATCTGCGGCACGGTGAGGCCGCCATCATTGGCCTGGCCGCCGGTCATCGCCACCGCGTCGTTGAACAGGATCTTGTAGGTCATGTTCACGCCGGATGCGATCGCGGCGCGGATGGCCAGATAGCCGGAGTGATTGTAGGTGCCGTCGCCGAGGTTCTGGAACACGTGGTCGCGCTTGGAGAACGGCGCCTCGCCGATCCAGTTGACGCCCTCGCCGCCCATCTGCGTGAAGCCGAGCGTCTTGCGATCCATCCACTGCGCCATGAAGTGGCAGCCGATACCGGCATAGGCACGGCTGCCGTCCGGCACCTGCGTCGATGTGTTGTGCGGGCAGCCCGAGCAGAAATAGGGAACGCGCTGGGCGATCTCGGCCGTTTCGGCCAGAGCGTGCTGCGCGTTCTTCAGCCGCGCGACATGGGCGGCGATCTCGTCGTTTGCGCCGAAGCGCAGCAGGCGTTCGCCGATGCAGATGGCGACGTCGTTCGGATCGAGGGCGCCCTTCACCGGGAAGAGCCAATTGCCCTGCTCGTCCTTCTTGCCGATGCAGATCGGTTGATTGGCGGTGCCGTACAATTCCTCGCGCACCTGCACTTCGATCAGGGAGCGCTTTTCCTCGACCACGATGATGAGGTCGAGCCCCTGCGCGAAATCGGCCAGTTCCTGCCGGCCGATCGGCCAAACGCAGCCGATCTTGAACAGGCGGATGCCGAGGTCGTTGCACTTGAGCTCATCGATGCCGAGCTCATCGAGCGCCTGGCGCACGTCGAGATAGGCTTTGCCCGTGGTGATGATGCCGATTTTCGGATTGCGGCCGCCCGAGGTGATGGTCCTGTTGAGCTTGTTGGCGCGCACGAAGGCGAGCATGGCGTCGCGCTTGAAATCATGCAGGCGCGCTTCCTGGCCGAGGATGGTGTCGACGAGGCGGATGTTAAGGCCGCCTTCGGGCATCGCGAAATCGCCAGGTGTGACGATCTGGATGCGGTCGACGCTGCCGTCCACGACGCCGGTCGATTCGACCGTCTCGTGCATGCATTTGAGCGCCGTCCAGGTGCTCGTGTAGCGCGACATGGCCCAGCCATAGAGCGCGTAGTCGATGATCTCCTGCACCCCGGCCGGATTGAGGATCGGCATCATCACGTCGACGAAGTGGAATTCGGACTGATGCGCGGTGGTGGAGGATTCTGCGGTGTGGTCGTCGCCCATCAGGGCAAGGACGCCGCCGTGCTTGGCCGTGCCAGCCATGTTGGCGTGGCGGAAAACGTCACCCGAGCGGTCGACGCCGGGGCCCTTGCCGTACCAGAGGCCGAAGACGCCGTCGAACTTGCCCTCGCCACGCAATTCCGCCTGCTGGGTGCCCCAGAGGGCGGTGGCGGCGAGCTCTTCGTTGAGGCCGGCCTGGAATCTGATGTCGGCCGCCGCAAGCTGTCGCCCGGCGCGGATGAATTGCTGGTCGAGGCCGCCGAGCGGCGAGCCACGATAGCCGGTGAGAAAACCGCCCGTATTGAGCCCGGCGCGCCGGTCGCGCTCTTTCTGCATGAGGCACGCGCGCACCAGGGCGTGATAGCCGGTGACCAGCACCTGCGACTGCGAGAGGTCGTATTTGTCGTCGAGGCTGACAGGTCGGAGCGTCATTTGTGGCCTTGGCGGATGCCGCGGGAACTCAAAGCACGGACGCGCCCGTGCCTCAACTCATATAGGTTCGAGCCCGTGGACGCAAAACGGGCCGAGCCGAATAAAGGCTGACACCTCAAGGGCCTGTGGTCAATTTCGTTCTGCACAGACCGGCTAGAACGAAATTTCAGGCGACTAGCTTGCCGCGCATTTTGGCGCAATGCAGCAGCGTGCTGGGCGCAGAGCGGCGCCAATGCGAAGCCGGGTGGTCAAATCCTGGGCACTCTGTACAAGAGACAGGCCAGCCGGGATTCCCTTCTAATGCTCCAGTCACGCTCGCCATCGATCGAGACAAGAGAGTCGTGGATTGTCGCGAGCGTCGCGCTCGTCGCGATGCTGATGGCTTTCGGCTCCGCCTGGATCACCGCGGTAGCGCTGAAGGACATTGCCAGCGAGGTGGGCGGCGCCCGCTCGGTCCCGGCGCTCGCAAGTTCGCTGGCCTGGCTCGGTTCCGGAATCGGCGGCATCGGCCTCGGCTGGCTCGCCGACCGCATCGGCACGCGCTGGACCGTGCTCTTCGGCGGGCTGATGATCGGCGTAGGCCTCGCCCTCTCCACGCTCGGACCGCCCTGGCCGCTGTGGATCGGGCACGGCCTGTTCATCGGATTGATCGGGCTCGGCGGCATCAATGCGCCGCTTTACATTTACGTCAGCCGCTGGTTCGACCGCAGGCGCGGCTCGGCGCTGGCGCTGATTTCGAGCGGCAGTTATCTCGCCGGCGCGCTGTGGCCGCCGCTGTTCGAGCGCGCCATCGGCGCCTATGGCTGGCGGGAGACAATGTTGGTCTATGCACTCGCCGAGATCGCCATTGTGGTGCCGCTGGCGATGATCTATTTCGGCAAGCCGCCCGAAGTGATCCATCCGGCCACCGCATCGGAGAGCGGGCAGCCGGCCGCGCGCGTGCTCGGCTGGCCACCCAATGTGGTGTTCGCGATGATGTGCGGCGCTGCGGTGCTGTGTTGCATTCCCATGTCGATGCCGCAACAGCATCTGGTCGCCTTCTGCAGCGATCTCGGCATCACGCGTTCGGTCGGAGCGCTGATGCTGTCGGCCCTGCTCGGCACGGCATTCCTGAGCCGGCAGATCTGGGGCGCCATCTCCGACCGTATCGGCGGACTTGCGACGGTGCTGATCGGCTCGGCCTGGCAGGTCACAGCGATGACCGGGTTCCTGTTCACGCAGAATGAGGCCGGGCTGTTCGTCGTCGCCGGCGCCTTCGGGCTCGGCTTCTCCGGCATCATTCCCGCCTACGTGCTGGCGCTGCGCGAATTGTTTCCTGCGCGCGAAGCGTCCTGGCGCATTCCGACGCTGCTGTTGTTCAGCGGCGGCGGCATGGCGGCAGGCGGCTGGCTTGCCGGCCTGCTCTACGACCACTTCGGCTTTTACGCGCCCGCCTTCGCCACCGGCATCGGCGCGAACATCCTCAATTTGCTGGTTGTAGGATTTATGGTCGCCCGCCAAAGGCTGCTTCTGCGCCCAGCTTAACGAGGCTCTGGCGGGCCTTGGTTTCACGTGCAATCATCTTCCCTAAAGGCAGCCCGCAAAGAGGCCGCCGCTAGGGAAGGAACACATCATGCTCATTCACCGCCGCACATTCCTTGCGGGAAGCGCGGCCGCGCTCGCCGCGCCCGCTGCATTTGCGCAAAGCTATCCCAGCCGTCCGATTCACCTGATCGTGCCTTATCCGGCCGGCGGCGGGACCGACTTCTTCGCGCGCGTGGTCGCGGCGCCCATGGGGCAGACGCTCGGCCAGCAGATCGTCGTCGAAAACCGGCCCGGCGCCGGCACCAATATCGGCGCGGAAGCGGTCGCCCGCGCGCAGCCCGACGGCTACATGTTCCTGCTCGGCGACACCGCGACTTACGCCGCCAACCGCAGCCTCTATTCCAAGCTCAATTACGATTCCGAGAAGGACTTCGCGCCGATCACGCTCACCGGCCGCTTCGCCATCGTGCTGCTGATCAACACCGACAAGCTGAAGGTGACGTCGGTGAAGCAATTGATCGACGAGGCCAAGAAAGCGCCGGGCAAGATCGACTACGCCTCCGGCGGCGTCGGCAACCCGTTCCACCTTGCGTCGGAATTGTTCGCGCAACAGGCCGGCATCAAGCTCAACCATGTGCCCTATCGCGGCGCCGCGCCCGCGATCCAGGACCTCCTCGCCGGGCAGATCGGCATGATGTTCGTCGACTTCGCCACCGCGCGCGGCCAGCTCAACAACAAGCAGATCAAGGCCATCGCCGTCGCTTCGCCCGGTGAGTTCTACGGCATGCCGGGCGTGCCGCCCGTCGCCAAGGATGTCCCCGGCTACGAAGCCTGGGCGTGGCAGGGCTTCGTGTTGCCGGCGAAGACGCCTGCCGACATCGTCGGCAAGCTGCACGATGCCTACGTCAAGGCGGTCAGCGACGGCGAAATCAAGCAGAAGCTCATCGGCGCCGGCATCGATCCCTTACAGAGCACGCCGCAAGAAATGGCCGCCTACATGAAGAGCGAGACCGAGAAGTGGGCAAAGGTCATCAACACCGCCAGCATCAAAGTGGATTGAAGCATCATGAGTGTCCAAGCCATCAAACCGCAGCGCTCCTCGAACATCAGCCCGGAAGAATGGGAGGTGCGCGTCGCGCTTGCGGCATGCTACCGGCTCGTCCACTTGTCCGGCTGGACCGATCTCGTCTTCACGCACATCTCCGCGCGGGTGCCGGGCACGGAGGAGCATTTCCTGCTCAACCCGTTCGGCTATGCCTTCGACGAGGTAACGGCGTCCAACCTGGTGCGCATCGACCTCGACGGCAACGTGGTGGACGGCAGCAATGCGCGCATCCACAAAGCCGGTTTCGTCATCCATAGCGCGGTGCACGGCGCGCGCGCCGACGCCGGCTGCGTAATTCATACGCATTCGATCGCCGGTATGGCTGTGTCGATGCTCAAGGACGGGCTCCTGCCGCTGTCGCAGCATGCGCAGTTCTTCTACGGGCGCCTCGGCTATCACGACTACGAGGGGCTTGCGCTCGAGCTCGACGAACGGCAGCGGCTGGTGCGCGATCTGGGGCCGCATCCGGCCATGATCCTGCGCAACCACGGCCTGCTGGTGGTCGGGCATGACGTGCCCGAGGCTTTCAGCATCCTGCATCACCTCGAGAAGGCGTGTCAGGCGCAGCTCGCGGCGCAGGCGACCGGCGCGGCGATCAACTTTCCCGACGAGGCGGTGAGCCGCAAGACCGCGGCGCAGGGCTTCGGCAGCGACGGCGCGCCGTTCGGCGAAGTCGAATGGCCGGCGATGCTGCGCCGGCTTGATCGGATCGATCCGAGCTACAAAACTTGAGGCTCACTCGCGCGGGGGCCCGATGAGCCGCACGCCGCCGAGGATCCCGAGCGCGGCCAATCCCGGCACCAAAGCAAACCAGGTCCCATCCGCGGCCATGGCCGCGGTCGCGGCCCAGCTGATCGATGAGAAGGCTTCCGCGAACGTGGCGATGCGGGACGACGTCTGCCGCCGGCGGAAGTGGCTGCGCTTGGCCTGCACACGAAATGCGAGCTGGATGAGCGTCGCGCCGGCAGCCGAAGCGAGGATGCCGAGCGCCAGGACGGCGCCTGCGCGCAGCGAATCGAAGGCCAACATCGCCACCATCGGCGCGAAGACGAGCGCGATCATTCCGATCACCGCTTCGATCTTGGCCAGCAGGACGCTCGACCGCGCAATCGGCGCCGACGTCACGAAATCGGGCGCGTCCTCGGCCGAGATCGTCAGCCAGGCGAGGCCGCCGGCGAGTTGCCCGGCCGCCATCACGATGACCGGGATCAGCACCACATAGGCGGCGTTGCCGTCGCGAAATGTGATCCACAGCAGCAGCGCCGGCGGCAGCAGATAGAGAATCTGCATCAGCGTCTGCGAGATCAGCCAGGGATCGCGGCGTAGCAGCATCCACTCTTTGACGCGGAGCGCCTGCCGCGGCGACCTGCGTCGGAAATGCGTCGACCAGCGCCGTTGCCGCACCGTTGCGTTCGAAACGCCGGCCGCGGCCAGCGCGTGGTCGCCGAAACGGCGCGAGAACAAAACGATTGCGGCGGCAAGGGCGGCAATACCGACCGCCATGACCGCCGCAAAGGCGTCCAAGTCGCCGAGTACGGCCCGCGCCGGCCACCAGAAGAACGTTCCGAGCGCAGGCGCATGCGACAGCACCCAATGCGACTGCAACGCCGAAAAGCGCGACAGGCTTCCCGACGAGACGATCGCGACGAGCTGCAGCGAGATCACGAAGGCTGCCCCGATCACCGCCGCGACGATCTGCGCGATAAGCCGCGTGCGCTTGGCGCCGAACAAACGAAACAGCGCGACGGTCAGCGCCAGCGAGATCGCCGTCGCCAGCGCACCGATGCTGGCGACCACACCGTAGGCCGCGAGCCAGCGCGCGCCGCCGCGCAGCGCCAGCACGTCGATGAAGGGCGCCGCCAAGAGCATCGCGAGCAGCACGGTCGAACATGCGATGCGGATCATACGCACGGCGAAGACTTTGCGCGGCGATACCGGCGAAGTGAGAATGAGCTCGAGATCGGCGCGCGTATAGAAGGCACGGGTGACAGATTCCATCGCCTGCGAGAGCAAAAGCGACATTGCGACGGCGATCGTCCCGGTCAGGGCGACCAAGGTCGGCACGTCGGCGGTGAGCGCGACATTGGCGTAGCCGGCCACCAGCCAATAGGCGAAAACGTGCATGCACGCAGCGAACACGGCGAGCGCTATGATGACCTTGTACGCACGACCGCGGCGGCCTGCCGTCATCAACGCGACCCAATCGCGCCAGGACAACCGCAGCTCGTGCTGCGCCAGCCAGGTGAGCGTGCCGGCCTCGCTCACGCCGCTTCCGCCTGACCGGCAACGAGCGTGAGGAACGTCTCCTCCAGCGTGCCGGATTGGCCAGTCTGCCGGTGCAATTCCTCCAGCGTGCCTTCGGCGATCAGGCGGCCGCCGACGATGATGCCGATGCGATCGGCCATGCGCTCGGCGACGTCGAGGATATGGGTGGTCATGATCACGGTGCCGCCGGCGCGCACGCGCTCGTGCAGCACGGTCTTCACCTGCCGCGCGGAAGCGGCATCGAGCCCGGTCAAGGGCTCGTCGAGGATGATGAGCTTGGGATCGTGCACCAGCGCGCCGGCGAGCGCCACTTTCTGCCGCATCCCCTTGGAAAAGCCTTCGCAACGCTCGTGCGCATGCGGTGCAAGGCCAAGCCAACCGAGCAGGTCGCGCGCGCGCAATTCGGCGTCGGCCGCATCCATCCGCCACAGGCCGGCGACGAATTCGAGATATTCGAGCGGCGTGAGCTTGTCGTAGATCATCGCCTCGTCCGCGACCCAGGCCGTCACCTGCTTGGCGGCGATCGGATCGGCGAGCGCATCGATGCTCTCGATGGCAATGGTTCCGGCATCCGGCCGCAACAAGCCGGTGACCATGCGCAAGGTCGTGGTCTTGCCGGCGCCGTTCGGACCGACCAGCGCGTAGAACTCGCCGCCATAGACCGTGAGGTCGAGGCCGTCGACCGCGGGCCGGTCGAAGGTCTTTCTCAAGCCGCGCAGCGCAAGGGCGACGGGACGCGTGGATGACTGCATGACGGACTGCACCTGGAGGCCAATCCACGCTCTCTAGATGAGAGGTGTTGCGGGTGCGTAAATCCCGCAACTGCCGGCAAGCCGTTAGGCTTGCCGATACATTAACCACGTGCGGCCGGAGAAGCTGGTACGGTTATGCCTTCGGCAGCAACTTGAACATCTCCTCGCCATAGAGCTTGCGCGCCTCAGTGAGCAGCGGCTGCACTGCAGCGACGAAGGCCGCATGCTCCTGTGCCGTCAGTTCGACGATCTCGCAGCCGGCGGCTTCGATCGCCTTGCGCGACTGCTCGTGCTCCTCGACGGCGAGCGTGCGCTGATAGGCGACCGCCTCGGTCACGGCCTTCTGCATTGCCCGCTGGAGATCGTCCGGCCAGCCATTAAACGAAGCGCGATGCAGGAAGATCGGCCGCGATATATAGAAGTGCGAGCTGAGTGTGTGAAACTTGTGGAAGTTGTGCACGCCATAGGTGACCGTATTGGCGAGCGGATTCTCCTGCGCGTCCAGCGTGCCTGCCTTGACCATGGCGATGGCTTCGGACAGATCCATGCGCATCGCGACGGCGCCCAACAATTCAAAGGTGCGCTTCTGAATATCGCTCGGCAACACGCGGATCTTCATGTCCTTCATGTCTGCCGGCACGCGGATCGGTTGGCGCAAATTGGAGATGTGGCGAAAGCCGTTCTCGAACCAGCCGAGGATGCGATAATCGACCCGTTCCTCGATCTTGCGCACGAGGTATTGCCCGAGCGCACCGTCCATCGCCGCGCGCGCCTGCGCATTGTTGGCGAAAAGGAATGGCAGATCGACGAATCCGAGTTCCGGAACGCGGTCGGTCAAATAGCTCGACGACTGATAGCCGAGCGTGAGCAGCCCATGCTCGACCAGCCACAAGATGTCCTCGCCTTTGAAGCCGAGATCCATGATGTTCCAGACGTATTTGATATCGACGCGATCGCCGAATTCTGCCTGCAACTTGTCACCGATGAATTTCAGCGACTTGCTGAACCCGGTGGTGGCCGGGCCGTAGCCGCCCATGCGAATTTGAATTGGTTTGGTCATTTAAGCTTCCTGGCGCCCCATATTTGCATGCCTTCTATATCGGCGCGGCACGCTCTGGCCAAGCGCGACGGCCGTGCTAGGCTCAAACAAAACGGAGGAAGCACATGAACACACATGCCAAAGTGGCCACCGTTGCTCCGGCGAAAGTTTCACAGGATGGAATTTCACCGGCCGAATGGCAGGCACGCGTCGATCTCGCCGCGGTCTACCGCCTGACCGCGCATTACGGGTGGGACGACGTGATCTACAATCACTCGTCGATGCGCGTGCCGGGCGAACCCCGTTACATGCTGATGAAGCAGCACGAGCTGCTCTACAACGAGGTCACCGCATCCAACCTGGTGAAGGTGTGCATGGACGAGGATCTGGATGAGAAGTCCGGCATCAACCGTCCCGGCTTCACGCTGCATGGCGGCGTGCTGATGGCGCGGCCGGACGTGAACTGCGCGATGCATGTGCACACGCCCATCGGCATGGCGATCGGCGGGCTCAAGCACGGCCTGCGCATGGTGTCGCAGCAGGCGATCCGCTTCTATCAGCGCATCGGCTATCATGCTTACGAGGGCCTCACCGAGGACTTCGCCGAGCGCGAGCGCATCACCCGCGATCTCGGGAAGAACAGCGCGATGATCTTGAACAATCACGGGCTGCTCACGGTCGGCAAGAGCGCGCGCGAGGCCTTTGTGCTGATGCATCATCTGATCGAAGCCGCCGACATCCAGCTCCGCATCGAGGCGACCGGCGGCGAGGCGGTCGAGATTCCCGATGCGATCTGCGAAAAGACGGCCGCACAATTCGAGTCGCATGACTCGGGGCGCGGCAGCCACGACTGGGCCGCCTATCTACGCATGCTGGACCAATTCGATACGAGCTATCGGAATTGAATTTTCTCGTCGTCATTCCGCACTGCGTAGCGCGCATAACCTCTCAGCTGTCGTCCCCGCGAAGGCGGGGACGACAGAGATAGATTGCGCGCTCTCCCATTTTCCGCTTATCCCCGCGGACGCGGGGATCCAGACTTTGCCGCACTATCGTGAAGAACTGGATTCCCGCGTGCGCGGGAATGAGCGGAGTGTGTGGTGCACTCCCGATTCAAATGACAAACAGCCAATGCTCCGCCGCCCCTGTTCTTTGTCGCGGCCCGGGATAGGCCTGTCTTTCCTTCCCTCCCGCACAGGGGGCGCGGGGGAGTCGACCCCCGCAAAAAAATGCGAGGGTATGGCGCGCCGATGAAGCGCGTCAGCTCCGCGAAATCCGGGGTGAAGCTTGCGCGTGCGAACCCCTGCGGACTTCGCCGGCGCCAGACGGTCACGTGAACACATTGCATTCATCGCGCGTTCAGCGCCGCCGACGCATTGTCGATCCCGCGTACAAGACCCGTCACAATAAGGGAACTATGAAATGAAGTTGAAATTCCTCGCCGCCTTCGGTGCCCTCGCGCTCGCCAGCGTCTTTTCCGCGGCGCCGGCTTCGGCCTTCACCGTTGATGGCCTGTCGAACACGACCAACGCAATGGTTGAGACCGTGGCGTATCATCATTGCGTCGTCCGCACGGTTGTGACGCATGTTCACGGTCACCGCGTGGTGAAGAAGGTGCGCACCTGCCACTGATCGTTGTGACGGTTGGACCGTAATAGCGTATTTGTGTGAAACGAGGGCCGCATCGGGCAATCGATCGCGGCCCTCGAGCAACTGCAAGGCGACGCTTTACCCCCAACTCCAGAAATCCCGCCCCTCCTCGCGCATGAAGCGCGCGAGCACCATCTTGTGTACTTCCGAGGCGCCGTCGACCAGACGCGCCGAGCGCGCGTAGCGATAGATCCATTCCAGGATCGTGTCCCGCGAATAACCGCGCGCGCCGTTGAGCTGGATCGCGACGTCCGCCGCGTTGTGCAGCGTGTCCGCCACCTGCACCTTCGCCATCGACACTTCCTTGCGCGCGCGCGAGCCCTGCGCGAGCTTCCAGGCGGCGTGCATCGTCAGGAGCCGCCCGATCTGGATCTGATGCGCGACCTCGCCGAGCTTGATCTGCACGCTCTCGCGATCCGCCAGCTTGATGCCGAAGCCTTCGCGCCGCCCGACATACTCCTGCGCGATCTCCATGCAGCGTTTCGAGAAGCCGAGCCAGCGCATGCAATGCGTGAGGCGCGCCGGGCCGAGCCTGATCTGCGTCGCGCGCAGGCCGTCGCCTTCGCTCATCAGCACGTTCTCGAACGGGATCTCGAGCCCGTCGAATTCGAGCTCGCAATGGCCGCCGTGCTCTTCCGGCCCCATGATCGGGATGCGGCGCACGATGCGCCAGCCGGGCTGGTCCTTGTGATAGAGAAAGGCCGTGAGCCCGCGGCGCGGATCGTCCGAGGTGCGCGCCATCAGGATGAAATGCGCGGCGCCTTCCGCGCCGGTGATGAACCATTTGCGGCCGCGCACGACGTAGCGATCGTTCTTCTTCTCGGCGCGCGTCAGCATCATGCCGGGATCGGAGCCGGAGCCCGGCGCGGGCTCGGTCATCGCGAACGACGAGCGCACCTTGCCCTCAACGATGGGGCGCAGCCATTTTTCCTTTTGCGCCGGCGTGCCGACCGTGGCGATGAGATTCATGTTGCCGTCGTCGGGCGCCATGCAGTTGATCGCCAGCGGCCCGAAGATCGAGCGCGCGGCCTCCTCGTAGATCGCCGGCCAGGCGCCGACAGAGAGCCCCATGCCGCCGAATTCCTTCGGCGACTGCGGCGCCCAGAGGCCGGCTTCTTTCGCCTTGGCGCGCACCGGCTCGAGCCGCTCGGGCGGGATGTTTTCGAAGTCGGTGAAGCTCGCAGGATCGGACTCGAGCGGCAGCACGTGCTCGGCGATGAAGGCGCGCACGCGCAGGCGGATGTCTTCGATCTCGGGGGACAGGGTGAAGTCCATGATGTTGCCCTTTCTTATCCCTCCCCTGAAAGGGGAGGCATAGGCGGCCTTCGGCCGCCGTCCTTAAGTAAAGAGACGCCGATGCGAAGCATCGGCTATGGAACGCAGTGAGGAGCCGGGTGGGGTTTAGTTACCCCACTCACAATTCCCCCACCCGGCTGGCCTTCGGCCAGCCACCCTCCCCCGCAAGCGGGGGAGGGATAAGAAGACGTTATCCCTTAATCTGCACCACCTGGCCGCCATCGACGACGATGGTCGTGCCGGTGATGTAGGCGCCGGCATTGGAGGCGAGCAGCAGCAGCGCGCCATCGAGTTCACCACTCGTGCCGAAGCGGCCCATTGGAATCTCGCGTTTGAGCGCGGCGCCGGCTTCGCCGTTGAGATACGCGTCGTTCATCTCGGTGACGAACCAGCCCGGCGCGATGGCGTTCACGCGCACGCCCTTGAAGGCGAGTTCGACCGCGAGCGCCTTGGTGAGCTGCACCACGCCGGCCTTGGCGGTGGCGTAAGCGACGACGCCTTTGGCGACGGCGAGGCCGAGCACCGAGGCGATGTTGATAATCGCGCCTTGCGCCTTGGAGGCGAGCATGCGGCGCGCGGCTTCCTGCGCATTGAAGAACACGGCGTCGAGATCGACGCTCAAGATCTTACGCCATTCCTCCGCCGGAATGTCGGTGGCGCGGCCGGAATGGGCGATGCCGGCGTTGTTGACGAGCACTGTGACGGTGCCGAAGGCGGCTTCCGCCGTGTCGAAGGCGCGCGCCATGGCGGCGCGGTCGGTGACGTCGGCTTCGATTGCCACGGCGCGGCCGCCTTTAGCCTCGATCTCGTCGCGGAGCGCGACAAGACGATCGGCGCGCCGCGCCACCAGCGCGACGGACGCGCCGTTATCGGCAAGCGCACGGGCGAATTGCGTGCCCAGGCCGCTGGACGCGCCGGTCACCAGCGCGACGCGGCCGTGCAGGCTGAAGAGTTCGGATGCTTTCATGCGTTGCCTTCCTTATCCCTCCCCCGAAGGGGGAGGGTGGTCGGCGAAGCCGACCGGGTGGGGGAATTGGCGCGAAGCTCCTGATCAATCACTTCCAATACGCCACTCAGATTCGTATCGACTTCGTTATTCCAAAATCGCAAGACCTTGAAGGCACAGATCGAAAAGACTTTATCCCGCTTTCTATCACGGTCTGCATGAGCATCGTGATTGTGCTGACCGCCATCGAGTTCGACGATGAGGCGTTCGCGCAGACAGACAAAGTCAAGAATGTAGTCATCTCGCGGAGCCTGACGGCGAAAATGATAACCGCGCGATTTCCATGAGCGAAGATGCACCCACAGCTTTACTTCCTGCGGCGTCATCGTTTTGCGCAATTCGCGCGCACGGGCATTTGCCATAGCCCACCCCACCCGGCTGGCCTGCGGCCAGCCACCCTCCCCTTTCAGGGGAGGGATAAGAAGCCCTCACCCCTGTCCCGCGCATAGCGGGGCCGCTCCGGCGATCATGACACACCATAAAATCTTTCGCTAAATTGCCGGCATGGACGATACGCGCGACGACGTGACCCAACTGCGCCGGGCTTTCAAGGTGGCGCGCCGGGCGCAGGAGCACGGCAACCATCCGTTCGGCGCCATTCTGGTGGGACCGGACGGCGACGTGCTGATCGAGCAGGAGAACGGCTACCTGCCCGACCGCGACATGACCGCGCATGCCGAACGGCTGCTGGCCACTGCGGCGTCGAAGAAATACCGGCCGCAGCGGCTCGCCCGCTGCACGATGTATACGACGGCGGAGCCCTGCGCGATGTGCTCGGGCGCGGTTTACTGGGCCGGCATCGGCCGCCTGGTCTATGGCCTGTCCGAGAAGCGGCTGAAGGAGATCACCGGCAACCACGCCGAGAACCCGACGCTCGACCTGCCCTGCCGCACGGTCTTCGCGGCCGGCCAGCGCAAGGTCGAAGTGGTGGGGCCGCTGATCGAGGACGAGGCGGCGGAGTTGCACAAGGGCGTGTGGGATTGACCGCACCGGGCGCTGGTCGGCTAAACTCGCGCCCCATGGCACACGACCATCATAACGATCACGACCATTCCGAGCTGTCGGAAACGCAACTGCGCGTGCGCGCGCTGGAAACCGTGCTCACCGAGAAGGGCTACGTCGACCCCGCCGCGCTCGACGCGATCGTCGAAACATACGAGACGCGCGTCGGGCCGCGCAACGGCGCCGCTGTCGTCGCCAAGGCGTGGACCGATCCGGCCTTCAAGGCGGCGCTTCTGGAAGACGCCTCGAAGGCGGTGGCGACGCTCGGCCATGTCAGCCGCGTCGGCGATCATCTCGTCGCCGTCGAGAACACGCCGGCGACGCACAACATGATCGTCTGCACTCTGTGCTCCTGCTACCCGTGGGAAATGCTCGGCCTGCCGCCGATCTGGTACAAGTCCGCGCCATACCGTTCGCGCGCGGTGAAAGATCCGCGCGGCGTGCTCGCCGATTTCGGCGTCACCCTGCCGAAGGAGACCGAGATCAGGGTCTGGGATTCGACCGCGGAGACGCGCTTCATCGTGCTGCCGATGCGGCCCGCCGGCACCGAGGGCTTAACCGAAGCGCAACTTGCCGAACTCGTGACGCGCGACTCGATGATCGGCACCGGGCTGCCGAAAAATCCCTAGCCCCTGTCATTCCGGACGCCGCGAAGCGCGCGATCCGGAATCCAGCGGCTGGTGCAAACGATGGTTCTGGATTCCGGGTTCGCGGGCTAAAGGCCGCGCCCGGAATGACGAGGTAAACAATGGACGGCATTCACGACATGGGCGGCATGGACGGCTTCGGCAAGGTCGAGGCCGAACAGAACGAGCCGCCGTTTCACGAGACGTGGGAAGGCCGCGTGATGGCGATGCAACGCGCCATGGGTTACGCCGGCGCCTGGCACATCGACCACGCGCGGTACGCACAAGAGCGCATCCCTCCGCACATCTATCTCGCCGCGTCCTATTACCAGAAATGGGCGCTGGCGATGGAGACGAACCTCGTCGAGCGCGGTTTAGCCGGCAAGGATGAGCTCGAGGCCGGCCACGCCTTGCGTCCGGGCAAGGCGCTGCCACGCAAGCTCACCGCCGACGCGGCGACAAAGCTGACACGCGGCTCTTTCTATCGTCAGCCGCAAGCGCCGGCGCGCTTCAAGGCCGGCGACCGCGTGCGCACCAAGAACATCCATCCGGCGACGCATACGCGGCTGCCGCGCTATGCCCGCGACAAAGTCGGCCTCATTGAGCACTGCCACGGCTGCCACATGTATCCGGACTCGGTCGCGTCCAATCTGGGCGACAATCCGCAATGGCTCTACACCGTGGTGTTCGACGGGCGCGACCTGTGGGGACCCGACTCCGATCCGACGCTGAAGGTGTCGATCGAGGCCTTCGAGCCGTATTTGGAGCTGGCGTAGTTGTCGTCGCCGGGCGTGTCCCGGCGACCCCGATCAGGAAGGCACGGCCGTACCCTTCTAAGCGAGATGGCCGGGACAAGCCCGGCCATGACAGAAACAAAATGTGTGCGAGACCATGACCAGCATCAACCCGACCGCCGCGCGCGTTGCGACCGAGCAAGTCCCGAGCATCCCGCGCGATGCCGACGGGCCGGTGTTCCGCGAGCCGTGGGAGGCGCAGGCCTTCGCGATGACGCTCGCACTGCATGACCGTGGATTATTCACGTGGCCGGAATGGGCTTCCGCGCTCGCCGCCGAGATCAAGCGCGCGCAGGACACCGGCGATCCCGACACCGGCGAGACTTATTATCTGCATTGGCTCGCCGCGCTCGAACGGCTGGTGTCTGAAAAAGGCCTCGCGACGCACGAGACGCTGCACCGCTATCGTGACGCCTGGGACCATGCCTGCGATCGCACCCCGCATGGGAAGCCGATCGAATTGCGCGAAGAGGATTTTGCGTAGTTGTCATCGTTGTCATCGCCGGGCTTGTCACCGCAAGTCGGGTTTACCCGACTTGCGGCGCTTAATGGCGCGGAAGTCGGGCGGGCCCGACTTCCGATGCGATCTCGCTTAAGCGGGCACAGTGCCTCGATAAGCGGGATGGCCGGGACAAGCCCGGCCATGACAAACGAGAGGCCTCACACCCCCATCAGCCGCTCGCTCACCATGTAGCCGGTGAGCAGCGCCACGCCGAACAGAATGATCAGCACCGCGGCGCCAGTCTCGACGCCGCGCAGGATGAGCATGCCGGCGCCGGGCTTCGCGTTGGCGATGCGGCCGGCGAAGCGGCGCGCGGCGACGGCAAGCGTTGCAATGGCCGTCACGGTGATGGCCGTGCCGATGCCCATCATGAAGGTCGAGGCGACGCCGATCCAGAACAGCCCTTGAGCCAGCGCAAAGACGAGCACGATGATGGCGCCCGAGCAGGGCCGCAACCCCACCGCGATGATCGCGGCCAGCCCGCGGCGGAACCAGTGTTTGCCGGTCAACTCCTGCGGCTCGGGGCCATGCGCGTGGCCCCAGGCATGCGCTTCGTCCTCGTGATCGTGACCGTGGTGATGATGGGCATGGCCATGCGAATGACCATGTGCGTGATCATGGTGATTGTCGTGGCTATGGCCATGGTCGTGGCCGTGATCGTGGTGATGATGCGCATGGTCGTGGTCATGAGCGTGATCATGCGCGTGATCATGTCCATGATCATGCCCGTGGTGATGCGCGGGCTCATGCGCCTCCGGCTCCTTGCGCAGCAGACGCAAAAAGGCGCGGCCCTTCACCCACAACAGCCTCAGGCCGATCAGCACGATGAGCCCGTAGCTCACCGTCTCGATCACCTTCACGGTGTCGCCCATGGCCTTGGCGGTCGCGCCGAGCAGCACGGCCGCGATGCCGACGATGGCGATGGCGGTAATCGCCTGAAGCAGTGCCGAGGCAAACGACAGCGCGACGCCGCGGCGCCATGTCTCGTCGTTCGCCACCATGTAGGACGAGATCACCGCCTTGCCGTGGCCGGGGCCGGCGGCGTGGAAGATGCCGTAGATGAAGGAGATGCCCATTAGCGTATAGGCGGCGCTGCCGTCGGATTTGGCGGCGCGGATCGTGCCGGACAGCATCAGATAGAACTGCGCCTGCTTCGCCAAGATCCAGCCGGCCAGACCGCCGACTTCGGGCGGCGCCGCGTCGCGCGACATGCCGAAAGGCTGCGCCAGCGCGGTATCGACCGCCGCGAACACGAGAAGCATACCGGCGGCGAGAAGAATGCACCGCGCCACGTCCGAGCGCCGGGCCGATCCCGTCATCAAACTACCCCATCCGTCGACGCGCGCCCCCGCGAAGTCTTCGCACGAGCTCAGAGACACGTCACCAATATCTTGTTGGCGAATGCCGCGCCCCAATTGCCCGGATTATCGGTCGCCTCTTCGGCGAGCTTTTTTTCTTCCCAGAAGCTCAGCTTGCGTGGCGGCTGCACATCGAGCTTGCATTGCGCGGGCGCGTTGACCAGCCGCACAGGCGTTTCCTTTGCCAGTTCGAAGCTGATGAAGAAAGTGGGATCGTAGACTTCGACTTTCAGCTCACGCGGCTTCACCGGCGCCTTGAACGGCAAGGTGAAATGTAGCGTGAGAACCTCGTCCTTGTAATCCAGCCAATAGTCCGGCGCCGGCGGGTTTAACGCCGATTTTACGCCGTCGGCCGTGACGACGGTGAAGTAGTCGTATTCCTTGAGCGACTCCACGTTCACTTTGGCCAGATCGGCGAGCTCCTCGCGGGTGAACTTGCCCTTTTCCTTGCTTTCGAGTCCCTGCGTGGCGAAGGCCGAATACATATCGTCGAACACCCAATGATGGCGAATGCCCGTCACGCTGCCGTCGGGTGCGTAGATGAGCTCCGTGTTCATGGTGATCCAGACATGCGGGTGGGCACTCGCGGGCGCAGCGGCGAGGAGTCCGGCAAGCGCGAGAAGTCCGAGGCGAACTGCACGGATCATGGGCCTGCCGCCTCTACGGGCAATTGACCAGAATGCGATTGGCGAATTGTTCGCCGAAGTCACTCGAGGCGCTGAGCTGATTGAAAAAGGCCTCGCCGAGGGTCTGTGACTGCGTCGTCGTGATGTCCTTCGGCAGCACAACGTCCATCTTGCACCCTGACGGCAGGCCAGTGGTCTCGACCGGCTTGTCCTTGGCGAATTCGAAATCGACAAAAATGGTGGGATCGTAGATCTCGATCTTCAAAAGCCTGGACTTCACCGGCTTCTTGAGCGGCAGGGTGAAATTCAGCGTCAGAATTGAGTCTTTATAGTCGAGCCAGTAACCGGGAAGCGGGTCGCCCATCGCTACCTTCTTGCCGTCGGCGGTCACATAGGTGAAATAGCCGTATTCTTTGAGCGAATCGACGTTCACCTTGGCGAGCGGCGCCAGTTCGTCGCGGGTGAACTTGCCTTTCTCCTTGCTCTCCAGGCCCTGCGTGGCGAAGGCCGAGAACATGTCGTCGAAGGCCCAGGCATGGCGCACGCCGGTAATGGTGCCGTCCGACCCGTAGACCAGATCGGTGTGCATCGTCACCCAGACATGCGGATGCGCCCGCGCCGCGCCGGACAAGGCGAGGCTCAGCAGCGCCAACAGGATAATGCGGATCGAAGGGCCCATGCGGCGAGGACAATATCACGGAGTGCGGCTTAAAGGTGGCGCGGTGAGAGCAAGCCGCAACCGAGGCGCGCTCCCTCTCCCCGTTCTTCACGGGGAGAGGGTCGGGGTGAGGGGCAAGCCCCAAACTTCCGTCATTCCGGGGCGCGAGCGGAGCGAGCGAACCCGGAATCCAGAAACAGATTCGGAGTTCGTAACTGGATTCCGGGTTCGCGCCTTCGGCGCGCCCCGGAATGACAAGTTAAACCCCCGCCGCCCCGCCGTCGGCGCGCGGATCGTGGCCGCCTTCGAGCGTGCCGTCGGTGCGCAGCACCACCGCGCCGGCATGGCCCATGGTGTCGGAGTAGCCCTCGTCCAGCACCGCGACATCGTGACCGGCCGACATCAGCCGATCGATGAGATTGCCGTCGAAGCGGGATTCCATGCGTAAGTTGGTATGCGTCGAGCCCCAGGTGCGGCCCAAAAGCCAGCGCGGCGCGTCGAGCGCTTTGTCGAGCGGCTGGCGGAAGAGCACGTGGCGCGTGAACAGCGCCGCCTGGCTCTGCGGCTGGCCGTCGCCGCCCATGGTGCCGTAGGCCATCACGCGCCCGTCCTTCAGTGCGGCGAGCGCCGGATTGAGCGTGTGGAACGGACGCCGGCCCGGCTCCAGCGCATTGAGCGCCTTGGGATCGAGCGAGAAGCTGGCGCCGCGGTTCTGCATCAGGACGCCGGTCGCCGGCAGCACGCAGCCGGAGCCGAACTCCCAATAGATCGACTGGATATAAGAGACGACGAGGCCGGAGGCGTCGGCCGCGCCCATCCAGATCGTGTCGCCTTCGCCATAGGGCGCGGGCCAGCGCGCGGCCTTGCGTGTGTCGATCTTGTCCGCCTCGCCATCAAGGAAAGCGGGCGAGAGGAAATGACCGAGATCGACGGTGATCCAGTCCGGATCGGTGACGACGCGGTCGCGCACGCGGAAGGCGCGCTTGGTCGCTTCGATCAGGCCGTGGATGTGCTCAAAGCTCTCGCCGTCGGTCACGCGCAAGCGCGCGAACAGCCCCAGGATAATGAGCGACGCCAGGCCTTGCGTCGGCGGCGGCGCATTGTAGAGCGTGCCCACCGGCGTCTGGACGCTGAGCGGGGCTTCGACCGTGGCGCGGAAGCGCTCGAGATCGGCGCGCGTGACCGGACTGCCGATGCGTTCAAGGTCGGCGGCGATCTCGCGCCCAACATCGCCGCGGTAGAAATCCTGAAGGCCAGCCTGCGCCAGATGCTCAAGCGTGTTGGCGAAGGCTCCCTGCTTCAGGAGAGTGCCGGCGTCTGGCACCTTTCCATCAACGAGGAAGGTCTTGAGGAAGCCGGGC
This sequence comes from Pseudolabrys sp., assembly GCA_036264375.1. Taxonomy (GTDB): domain Bacteria; phylum Pseudomonadota; class Alphaproteobacteria; order Rhizobiales; family Xanthobacteraceae; genus Pseudolabrys. The sequence continues at coordinate 524 of DATARB010000044.1, read as the reverse complement.
GCGGTTTCCAATTCGGCGTATTTGTCTTTGGTCAGCGCCGCCTGGCTGCGCGTGACGGTGTAACCCTCCCGCGCGCGCTTGATGGCTCCCGCGAGCAGCACGTCGAGCGGCAGCCGCCCGCCTTGAGCCTTCGCCGCCTCCTGCGCCAGCATCCAGCCGGCGATGGCGCCGGGCACGGTGAGCGCCGCCAGCGGCCCGCGCGACGGGATCTCGTCATGGCCGGCGTCGCGATAAAACTGCCGTGTGGCTTTGGCCCCGGCGCGGCCGGCGCCCATCAGCGCACGCACGCGGCCGGACGGCTCGCGAATCAGCCAGAAGCCGTCGCCGCCGACATGATTCATGTGCGGATAGACGGCGGCGATCGAGGCCGCCATGGCGATCATTGCCTCGATGGCGTTGCCGCCTTCGGCGAGGATGTGGCGGCCGTCTTCGACGGCGGCACTATGCGGCGCGCAGACGACGCCGCGGCGATGGCCGGCAGTGTGGAGATTCATTGAAAACTCGAAATGAAATGGACACCGCGC
>DATARB010000029.1:0-10100 GCA_036264375.1 Pseudolabrys sp. | reverse complement strand
AGCGGGAAGGGACCGCCGCGAGGGTCGATTCACCCTTGACCCGAACGCCCGGAGCGCCGCAGAACAATTTTCCCCCGCTCATTACGCGTCTGATCGGTCGGACCGCGGCTTGTCAGTTTGTCCGCGACCTCGTCTCTGCCTATCGGGTGGTGACCTTGACGGGCCCCGGTGGCATCGGAAAGACCTCGCTGGCCATCAAAGCCGTCCGCTACCTCCTCCCCGACTTTGAAGACGGGGGCTGGATCGTCGAACTGGCCTCGTTGTCCGACCCCGGCCTCGTGCCGTCCACGGTAGCCAGCACGCTCGGGCTGAAGCTCGCCGGCGAGATTTCGGCGGAGTCCGTCGCCCGCGCCGTTGGAGGAAGACATCTTCTGCTTGTGCTCGATAATTGCGAACACGTCATCGACGCAGTGGCGAACCTGGCCGAGACCCTCACGCGCTTGTGCCCCCGCACCACGATTGTGGCGACTAGCCGCGAAGTTCTGCGGATCGACGGCGAGGCCGTCTATCGCGTTCCGCCGCTCGACGTGCCTGCTCTCGGGCAAGCGGCGCCGGACTACATAATGCAATACAGCGCGGTGGAGCTGTTCGTCGCCAGGACAAAAGCGCTGAACGCAGGCTTCTCGCCGAACGCTGAAGACCTCGAAGCGATTGCCACGATTTGTCGGCACCTCGACGGCATACCGCTCGCGATCGAAATGGCGGCGGCGCGCGCCGCGGTTCTCAGCGTTCAAGGGGTGGTCGCCGGCTTGCGCGATCGCTTCGCACTGTTGACGGCCGGCCGCCGCACGGCGCTTCCGCGGCATCGGACACTGCGCGCGACGCTCGATTGGAGCCATGAACTGCTGCCGGACGCCGAGCGGCGGTTGCTGCGGCGCCTGGCCGTCTTCGCCGGCGGATTCACCATCGATGCCGCCGCCGCCGTCATGACGGATACCGGATTCGATGCGTCGGCGGTGCTGGACGGCATCGGCAATCTCGTCGCAAAATCATGGGTGGCGCTGGACAAATCGGGCGCCGCCGCCCGCTGGACTTTGCTCGAAACGATCCGTGCCTACGCGCTCGAGAAGCTTGGCGAGAGTGACGAAAGCGACGACGCTCAGAGACGGCACGCGGTGTATTTTCGCGATCTCTTCACGCCGCAGCCGCGAGGCGCCGGATCGTCTTTATCGGATGAGGACTTGGCGCGCAGCGTTCGAGAGATCGACAACGTTCGCGCGGCGCTCGACTGGTCCTTCTCCCCGGCCGGAGACCGGGCGATTGGCGTCGACCTCACGGCCGCCTACGCGCCGGTCTGGCGGCACCTGTCGTTGATGATTGAATGCCGCGAGCGCTGCGAACGCGCGTTGCTCAATCTTGATCCGGATGTGACCGCGAACATGCCGCTGCGGATGCAACTGCAGATGGCCCTCGCGGCTGCGATCTTCATCACCATGGGGCCTCCGGATCAGGCAACAACTCTCCTGACCGAGGCACTCGAAACCGCCGATGCGCTGAATGATCTCCATGCGCAGGCGGCAGCTCTGTCGATGCTGTCACCCATTCACGCCTTTCGTGGGGAATACGCCAGGGCGCTGGTCGCGGCAGAACGAATCGAGCAAATCGCTCGTCGCATTGGCGACCCAATACAGCTCATTTTGCCCTATCAGCACATGGGCGCCTCGCTTTTCCTGAGCGGCAGGTCTCGTGAGGCCCAGCACTATTTTGAACGCGTTCTTCGATCTCCCGCCGCGCCGGAGGATCGCCGAGACGTGTTTTATTCCAATTCGAATGACCATGCGGTGGCCCGGGCGATGTTGGCTCGGGCGCTTTGGACGCAGGGTTTCATGGACCAGGCGCTCAATGAAGCTCGCATGAGCCTGAACGAGCAAGGCGCAGATCACCTACTTCAGCTTTGCCGGATCTTGAATCACGGCATCTGCCGCATCGCGACGATGACAGGCGACTTCGCGACCGCCGATCGGGAGATCGCGCGCTTGATCGCGGTGGCTACAGGTTTGAACGCTTCCCTCTGGCAGACCGCGGGTCACTTTCTGAAAGGGAAGTTGTTGGTCGAACGCCGCGAGTTCGCGCAAGGCCTGCTGGTGTTGCGCGATGCCTTCGAGACGTCGGACCGAACCGGGTGGCATATTTCGTATGACGAATTCAAAGGCGCTCTCGCGTCAGGGCTTGCCGGGACGGGGCGGCTCGATGAGGCTCTCGTTGCCCTGGACGACGCGATGGCGGCCGACCGCAAGGGCGCGGACGGGCACGGGTGGTACGCCCCTGAGTTGCTCCGCATCAAAGGCGAAGTTCTGCTCCAGCAAGCCGCGGAACAGTCCACCCAGGCGGCCGAAGATTGCTTTACCCAGGCGGCCCAATTGGCCCGCGCGCAGGGCGCTCTATTTTGGGAGTTGCGGGTGGCCCTCAGCGTTGCCCGTTTGAGGGTGAGCCAAGGCCGCCACCACGAGGCGAGAGCAGCGCTTGCATCGGTTTATGATCGGTTCACCGAAGGTTTCGCGACAGCGGATTTGCAGGCCGCCCGCACCTTGCTCGAGGGGTTGCCGCCGTGACGTTTGACGTTGGGACAAGCGCCGTGAGGAACGTCAGTATCGTTCGTGTCACTGGGTCGGGGACTGCGTGTTCATTTCAGTGTCCAATATGCGCCGCTAAGTGCGCGATATTGCGATTGTAAGTTACGTTGAAAAATGACGCTAGTTGCGACGCCTCAAATACTCCCCACCGTCTTCAACCTGACGCGCGGGTGGATCTCGCTCTGCGACATTACCGGCGTCTGCGACCGGAAGCGTTCGACGATGCCGCGCACGAAGGGGCGGATGCCGGCCGAGGTCACCAGCACCGGCGACTCGCCTTCGCGCGCCGCCGCCTCGAACCGCTCGCGCACCAGCGTGATGAATTCCGACAGGCGCGAGGGCTGCATGGCGAGCTGGCGCTCGTCGCCCTGGCCGACCATCGACTCTGCGAAGGCCTGCTCCCACTTCGCCGACAGCGCGATCAGCGGCAGGTAGCCGCCGGGGCTCATGTGCTGCGCGCAAAGCTGGCGGGCGAGGCGCGCGCGCACATGTTCGGCGAGCGTCGTCGGATTGCGCGACGCGCCGATGCCGTCGGCGATGCCTTCCAGGATGGTCGCGAGATCGCGGATCGAGACGCGCTCGCCGAGGAGGATTTGCAGCACGCGCTGGATTCCGGAGATGCTGATCAGCGAGGGCGAGAGGTCCTTGAGCAGATCGCCCTGTTCCTTCGGCAGCTCCTTCAAGAGCTTCTGCACTTCGCCGTAGGACAAGAGCTCCGACATGTTGGTCTTGAGCAGCTCGGTGAGATGCGTCGAGAGCACCGTGGCGGCGTCGACCACGGTATAGCCCCTCATCGCGGCTTCTTCCTTGAGCGAGGCATCGACCCAGGTCGCCGGCAGGCCGAAGGTCGGCTCGGTGGTGTGCGTGCCGGGGAGCTGCACCTGGCCGCCGGACGGGTCCATGACCATGAACTGGCCCGCCCAGATCTTGCCGCTGCCGGCTTCGACTTCCTTGACGCGGATGACGTAGGCGTTGGAGTCGAGCTGCACGTTGTCGAGGATGCGCACCGCCGGCATGACGAAGCCCATGTCGGTCGCGAGCGAGCGGCGCAACGCCTTGATCTGTTCGGTGAGGCGGTCGGTGCCGTCGGGCGAATTCACCAGCGGCAGCAGCGCGTAGCCGAGCTCGACCTTGAGGTCGTCCATCTTGAGCGCGGAGGAGATCGGCTCCTCGGCAGCGGCGGCCGTGGACTTGGCCGTGTCGGCCTTCTTGGCCTCGGCCGCGGCGGTGGTCTTGGCGCGCCTGTGGAAGATGATGGCGGCCGCGGTGGCGCCGCCGCCGAGCAGCAGGAACGGGACCATCGGGATGCCGGGCAAAAGCGACATCACGATCATGACGCCGCCCGACATGCCGAGCGCGTTCGGATAGCCGGAGAGCTGCTTGAGCAGCGCCTTGTCGGCGGCGCCGGAGATGCCGGCCTTGGACACAAGGAGGCCGGCGGCGGTGGAGACGACCAGCGCCGGCACCTGGGTCACCAGGCCGTCGCCGACAGTGAGGATGGTGTAGGAATGCGCGGCGTCGGCGAAAGAGAGGCCCTGCTGCGCGATGCCGATGATCATGCCGCCGATGATGTTGATGAAGGTCACCAGCAGGCCGGCGATGGCGTCGCCGCGCACGAATTTCGAGGCGCCGTCCATGGCGCCGAAGAAGCCGCCTTCGTCCTCGAGCTGCTGGCGGCGGCGGCGCGCCTCCTTGTCGTCGATGGCGCCGGTCGAGAGTTCGGCGTCGATCGCCATCTGCTTGCCCGGCATGGCGTCGAGGTGGAAGCGGGCGGCGACTTCCGCGATGCGGCCCGAACCCTTGGTGATGACGACGAAGTTGACGATGACCAGGATCGTGAAGACGATGATGCCGATGATAAAATTGCCGCTCATCACGAACTGGCCGAAGGCCTGGATGACGTGACCGGCGGCGTCCGTGCCTTCATGACCGTGCGCCAGGATCAGGCGCGTCGACGCGAGGTTCAGCGACAGCCGCAGCATCGTGGCGATCAGCAGCACGGTGGGGAAGGCGGAGAATTCCAGCGGCGTGTGGATGAACAGCGCCGTCATCAAGATCAGCACCGAGAAGATGATCGAGATCGCCAGCGCCATGTCGAGCAGCAGCGGCGGCAACGGCAGGATCAGCACCACCAGGATGGTGAGCACGCCGACCGCAAGCGCGATGTCGCCGCGTTTCGCGAACGCGCCGATTTCGCCGAGACTGGGTACTTTGAAGCCGCGGTTGGCTGACGCCGGTGCGGCCGTGATGTCGCTCATGCCTGCCAGTAGCCGCCACGCCCCCGGCGGCTCGGACTCGAAAATACTGTCGTGATCAAATCAAAGCCGCGCACCGCTTGCGCGGTGCGGGTACAGAGCCGCGGTGGCTGCTTACCCAACCCCGGCAATATTTGCCCACCTTATGGTTACCGGATGGTTAACAGAGGTACCCACCGGCCGGTCTGCTGAGCGGATGTGGCAAAAAAGACGCGGGCTTTTGGCGCGCCGCGTTCGTCCGCCGCCCAGCAGCCTGCACGACAACGCCGAAGGCCCTCTCTCCCCCAGTGAGAGGGCCCCGCTGCGCGGGACGGAGGAGACCAATCAGCCCGGCAGCATCACGGTGTCGATCACGTGGATGACCCCGTTCGACTGCATGACGTTGCGAATGGTGATCTGCGCGGTGTCGCCTTTGGCGTCCATGATCCAGAGCTTGCCGTCCTTGTCCTGGAAGGTGAGGTCGGCGCCTTCGACGGTTTTGAGCATGGTCTTGCCGCCGCCCGCCTTCACCTTCTCCATGATGTCCTTCGCGGTGAGGCGGCCGGGCACCACGTGATAGGTGAGCACGTTCGAGAGCGTCTTCTTGTTCTCCGGCTTGAGCAGCGTGTCGACGGTGCCGGCCGGAAGTTTCGCGAAAGCCTCGTTGGTGGGCGCGAACACGGTGAACGGGCCGGCCGATTGCAGCGTATCGACAAGGCCGGCGGCCTTCACGGCGGCGACCAGCGTGGTGTGGTCCTTCGAGTTGACGGCGTTCTGCACGATGTTCTTGGACGGGTACATCGGTGCGCCGCCGACGGTGACGGTTTGCTCCTTGTCCTTCATCTGCGCGAAGGTGGGCGCGCCCAGGCTAAGGGCGAGCGTTGCGGCGGCGACACCGGCCAAGGCGAAGGTGACGATGCGTTTCATGAGAGTGCTCCCTTGATTCGTTTGGCTTGTCCCCATGGCGGGGACATCGGGAGCTACGGAGCATTGCGCAGCGCGGATGCGCGCGGGCTTCTCACAGGTTCGTGAGTTTGCCGCTGGCGATCACCGGACCCGTGGGCGCGCCGGTGGGTGAGCCGCCGGGCGGCTCGAGCGAGACCGCCAGCACGGCATTGTCTTTCGCGAGCGCTGCGAGCGCGGGCGGAAGCGTCAGCGTTATCGCGCGGTCCGCGCTCAAGAGGCCGACCGGGCGCGGCTTCCCGTCGGGCGGGATCAGCCACAGTTCGGGCACGCGCGTGGCATCGGCGGAAAAGGCGGCGGGCATCACCGCGATCGCGTCACGGGTGGGATCGACGGTGGCGACGAAATGACGATGGCCGCCGCCGTCGATGGAGGCGACAAGCGGCTGCTGCCGTAGCGCGCTGCCGACATAAATGAGTGCGGCGATGCAGGCGGTGGCCAGCGCCGCGGTGGCAAAGGTGAGCCCGCGCCAGAGCGTGAGGCTTTGCCACAGGCCCGGGCGTGACGGCGCAGGCGCGGGCAGGGCGGATGCGATGCGGTCCCAGACCTGCGGCGGCGGCGCGACCTCGTCGATCTCGCCCGCCCAGGGCGCGAGACGCGCTTCCCATTGCGCGACCAGCGCGGCGAAAGACGTTTCGCGCGCAACGCGTTGCGCGGCTTCCGCGCGCTCCGCACCGGCCAGCACGCCGAGCGCATATTCGGCGGCAAGGCGCTCGTCCTCGGGCATGCCGCTATGGTCGAACGTGTCGCTCATCGCTCCAGACACGCCTTCAGCTTGATCATCGCCCGCCGGATCCAGCTCTTCATGGTGCCGAGCGGCACGGACATGCGCGCGGCGAGCTCCTCATACGTGTTGCCGTCGAAAAAAGCGGCGCGCAGGGCCGTCTGCTCGCGCTCCGCCAACTCGCCGAGGCAGCCATGCAGGCGCGCATTTTCCTGCGTGTTCTCGAGCGCGCTGTCGGCAATGGGCGCGGCATCGGCGATATCGCTGGCCGCGTCGATCGGCTCCATGCGCCGGCTGTTGCGCGCGGCGCGCAGGCGGTCGATGGCGCGATTGCGCGTGATCGCGATGAGCCAGGTCATCGGGCTTGCGCGCGCGGCATCGAAATCGGCGGCCTTGCGCCAGACCGTCACGAAGACCTCCTGCAACACATCCTCAGCTTCGGCACGTTCGCCCAATATACGGAGGCAGACGCCAAAAAGCTTCGCCGAGGTGAGGCGGTAGACCGTCTGCAACGCCGCCCGGTCGCCGCCGGGAATGCGCGCGAGCGCGGCGGCGATCAGGCTGCGGTTCGCATCGAGGTCCATCAGGAGGTATGCGCCCCCGCGCTTTGACCGGCGCTGACGGCCGCGCCGGACCCGACGGAAGACTAGGACGTGCGTGGATCGCCGACAATCACGTCAGGGGCTGCACCGCCTCCGTCCTGGGTCAGTAAATGTATTTCACCGCAATCCACGCAGCGTATCTGGGCGCGCTGTGTGCCGACCGCTTTCAATGTGTCGTCGTCGGTGACAAGCACGAAGCTGCCGGTGACCGGACAGCGATAGCGCAACGCGCCATGTGGGCGCAGGGTCGCCTCGACCCAGCGCATGAAGCCGGAGGCTTGCCGCAAGGCGGACGGATGGATGCTGTCGAAGCGGTCGGTCGCGGACATAGTACCCCGCTCTGATTGTTGCGCCGCAGCATCAACCCTTGGGGCCCCCTCCGGTTCCTCGCAGGCGGAGAAGCTATGCGTCAGGCGTCGAGCGGCGGGAAACGATGGCGGCCATCGACGCCAAGGGGTAGGGGCTCGACTTTCGTGACGGCGGCCAGATCGAGCGCGTCATAGAGATGCGGGAACAGCGCGCCGCCGCGGGAGGGCTCCCATTTCAGGCGCGCGCCGAACGTCTCGGCTTCGACGCTCACCAGCAGCAGGTCGTCTTGTCCGGCAAAATGCTTCGCGGCTGTCTCCTCCGCCTGGGTGGCGGCGGAGAAATGGATATAGCCGTCGGCGAGATCGACCGGCGCACCGCGGAAGACGCCGGCGCGCTCGGCCTCACGCCAAAGGGAAGAGGGGACGATCTTGTAGATGGTGGTCATGAGTGCCCGCGTTGTTATGGCGGTCGCCTCATACACGGCTGTCGTCCTCCGCGAAAGCGGAGGACCCAGTACTCTGCAGTCTATCGAGAAGCTCCGGTGTATTGGGGGTCGCGCGCAAGCGCGCTCGCCCGGGACGACAACGGTGATTCAAATCACCGGATCGCCCGTCGGCGCGCACATCGTGTCCACCGCCTCCGGCCGGCCGACCACGATGGCGCGGCGCCAATAGCGCAAGTCCGGCTTGTCGTCCGCGCCTTTGCCCAGCTCGAAGCGATACATCGGCGTCCAGGCCCCGGCGCTCGACTGGCGCACCACGCCGCCCGCCGTCTCGACCAGCGCGAGACCGCCGGCGACATCCCAGATGTTGGGCGAAGCAAAGCGCGCCGCTTGCAGAAGTCCAGCCGCGACAAAGGCACATTCGAGCGCGGCCGAGCCGGTCTTACGCGTTTCCCATTCGACGTCGGCACCGGTCAATTCCGGCACGCCGGCAAGGCGGCGGCGCACGGCCGGGTTGACCTTCGGCGTCACGTCGGCGCCGTCGAAGCGCAGCTTGCCGCCGGCGGAGGCGTGATAGACGCCGGCGCGGAGCGCATGGCTCACCGAGCACCAGAGCGCGCCGACCACGGGGCGGCCTTTGTGCAGCACGCCGATGGATGCGGCAAACAGCGGAAAGCCGTTGACGAAGTTGGTGGTGCCGTCGATCGGGTCCACCGCCCAGACGAAGTCGTTGTCGCGGCCGGGGCGCTCGTTGAACTCCTCGCCGATGATGTCGTGATCGGGGAATTGCTCGGCGAGGCGCTTGCGGATCAGCGTCTCGACGCGGCTGTCGACCTCCGACACCGGATCGCGCCAGAGCGCGTCGTCGGTCGCCGCGGTCTTGTAGCGCACCGCCAGCATGCCGCCGAGGGCGGCGCCGATTTCGTTGCCGGCGATGCCGGCGAGCTCGACCGCGAGTTGCTCGATCTCGCGCAGATCGGGCGCGGCCGTTTTCGCCTCCGCTTCGCTCATGCGCTCTTCGCCTTGGGCTGCTGTGCGACCTGGGCCGGATGTTTCAACGGCACGATGATGTGAACCTGGTCGGGTTCGCAGATGATCTCGGCGACCTGTTTTGAATCTTTGTTCTCGAAGAACTTGTCGTCGATGCGGTTCGGCGCGTCCGCCCACGTCAGCACGACCTTCTCGGCCTTGCGGTAGAGCACCGGCGGCTTTTCATCGAGCGGTGCCCCCAGCCAATCGATAAGGGCCTTGCGCTGATCTGCTTCGAAGCAGATCACGTCGAGCTTGCCGTCGGCGACGTCGGCCTTGCTGCCGAGCGGAAGGGCCGGCCCGGTGAAGGGAATGTTCAGCACCTCGACGCCGAGGAATTCGCCGCGCATCTGCTTGCCGTCGATCATGATCTCGATCTCGATCGGCTTTGCGTCCTTCAAGGCTTTCTGAAGAAGCTGGCGTCCCTTGCGCAGATTGTCGGCGCCTTCGGGCTTTTTGCCTTTCGCGGCGAGTCTCAAGAGATCGGGAATGAGGCCGACGCCGAAGGCTTCCAGAAACAGCGTCGTGCCCCACGACCCTTTGACCGAGCCGATGTCGAGCGGCCGCGTGTTCTCGATCTTCCACGTCTCGACCAATTCCTGCGGCGTGCCGGCGATGCCAAGCGAGCGCGCGGCATTGTTGGCCGTGCCGAGCGGGAAGAGCGCAACCGGCACCGAGCGGTCGGGCAGGTTGGTGAGCACTTTCCCAATGGTGCCGTCGCCGCCGGCGGCCACAATGAAATCGGCGCTCTTCTTCAGCGCTTCGGCGAGATCTTCGCTTTTGACGGAAATGACGTCGCGCACGTCGATATCGGCAAGCTTCAAGGCCGCAAGGAGCGCGTCCTTGTCGTACCCCTTCGATCCTGCAGTCGGATTGACACAGAGGAGCGCCCGCATGCGCCATTAACGGCGTGGCGCGCCTCAAGTTCCATGATCTAAAACGGAGGTCTCTATGCGATAAGATTTGCGATCGCATTCACGAGCGCAATTTCTCTGGTCGGCCCGATCGGTCTGGCGAGAAGGAACGGGCCGGATTACGCTTGTCCGGGACGACCAAGCGCCCCTTAGACAAAGGGAGCAGAGAATGGCCACAGCGGTGCCTCAAGGCGCGTCTTCGGATACGGGGCAGTCGTCGCTCGCTCCGTTCAGTCATCCCGCGTTTTCGGTTCTCTGGGCCGCGACGGTCGTCTCCAACATCGGCACCTGGATGCAGAACGCCGCCGCC
>DATARB010000009.1:0-3334 GCA_036264375.1 Pseudolabrys sp. | reverse complement strand
ATAGGCTGTCGCGTGCAGCAGCGCCGCCTTGATCTCTTCGACTGTGACGCCGTTGTTGAGCGCACCTTTGACATGCAACTTGATCTCCGGCGCCCGGTTCAACGCGGTCAGCATCGCCAGGTTCATCAGGCTGCGGGTTTTTCGGTCGAGCGTCGGATCGCCCCAGGCCCAGCCCCATGCCCAGGCGGTCGTTGCCCGCTGGAACGACATCATGAATTCGTCGGCACGCGCCATCGAGGCATCGACATATTCAGGACCCAGCACCTCGCGCCGGATCGGCATGCCCTTTTGGAACAGAGCGTCGTCGTCGGCCATGTCTTCTCCTTCTTTCAAGCTGTTGCGATCTCGTTCAGGAGGCTATGACACAGTCATTCCGCACCGAGGCCGCTTACGCCGGCAACGGCACCATTCCCATCCAGAACATCGTTTTGTCACCGACCTCGACATCGTGGGCACGCAAGAAGGTCAGCTTGCCGTCATCGCCGACACGAAACACCGACAGTCCGGCAGGCACGGTCTTCACCGAGTCGCCGTCCCTGATATTGGCGGGCAGATTGTGCTCGGCGACGAGCATGCGCCCGCTCGGGTCGATGTGGAACGTGCGCGGGTGAACCTTGTGGGTATCCGCGTGTTGGATCGGTATCGGCTCGCCGGTGGCTTGGTCGATTTCATACACCACGATGCTGTTTTCTCCGCCTTTGAAAACCTGCTTCGCCTGAAACTCGGTTGTCGCCTCGGCGCGATTGGCCCCGTAGAGAAAACGGCCATTCGGGTGGACGTGCACCGTGCCCGCCGCCTGACGCGCCCTGATGTTGGTGGGCTCGGCAAGCGTCTCGGCGCGATAGGCGATCTCCGGATTGATCCGGCCATTCTCGATCCGGTACATGCACATCTTGTTCTGCGTCTCGATCGACACGTACATCCAGGGTTTGGTGGAATGAAAATCGAGATGCCGCGGACCGAATTCCTTTCCGCCATTCGGTGCGATCGACACTTCGTTCGTCAGCAAGCCATCCTTGTATTCGAAGACCTTCAGCGCGCCCGGATCCTCCGGCTTGTTTGGAGTGCCTTCGTTGCCCCGGGTCACCAGAATGGCGAGTCGATTGTCTGGGGTGACGCGTATCTGATGGGCGTAGATGCCGGCATCGATCGGACCGGGTTGCTGCACCTCTTCGCCCGGCGTGAAGTCCTTCTTGATACGGTAGACGCGCACCGCGCTCGGATTGTTGAATGCTACCAAGATATGTTCCGACGGAATGTCGGTGCTGATATGAATCGGTCGTGTCGGCAGCCGTATCGGCGTGCCGTGCGGTGTCAGAGCCCCGCTCGCCGGGTCAACGGCAAAGGCCGTGACGTGATGCTCGGTGCCGCCCGTGGCGTAACCCGGAGCGCTGCTGCTGCTTGCGACATAGAGATAGCGTCTCGACGCATGCGGCCAGGCATATTGCACAGCCGCCGGCAGGGTTACCGTCGCCCGCCTGGTCAATTCCGCGCCGGCGACGTCGACCTCGTAGTGCGTCAAATCGGCGCCGACATTGGCGTAAAGCGCCACTTTCTGAGAAGCAGGCTGCGCGACAGACAATCCGGGCATGGCAACGCTCGCTCCAACAGCTGACAAGAACGCTCTGCGACTGAACATGCGAATTCCTCCTGTGATTATTGGGCCCGTGGTTGGCCCGTGGTTATTGGGGCCCTGTTATTGGCCCCTGTCCGGCGTAGCGTACGGCATCGAAAGCGAGAACGGGATGCGGTGCGATAAAGAACATTGGCCCGTCGCGACTGCGCAGCGGCACTTCGTTCGGGTTTGTCGGCGCCGGGCTGTGCGGGATCGGGCGCAGGCCGTCGTTGGCCGCGTCTCTGCCGGTCAGGATCGCGATCACGCCAGGCGCGTCGATAGCCGCCGCCGTATCGATCCTGTTGATGCTCGCATGCGCATGAGGCGAGCGTACCAGACATGCATAGGCTTGCCTGGGCAGCGCGAAATCGCTTGCATATTGTCCCCCACCGGTGAGCAGTCGCGCGTCTTCCCGGCGCGGGACGGATTTCCCGATCCCCTTTGGAGAAAGCTGTTCGCGGGAGGTCAGAAACGACATGACTGCTCGAGCGCCGACATGAGGGTGGCGAAGTATACGGTCGGGCCGAGGGGTCGTCGCGAACTCAAATCTGAGGGTACAGCTACACCTTCGCTTCAATCCAGTATCGAACCTCACGAACCGGGCGGACAGCACGTCGAAGCCGGCTTCAGCAATTGGGGGGACTCCGGGTTCTCGCGCATGTTGATCGCCCTTGCGGCGATGTTCGTGCAGCAGACCTTCGCGTCGATCGGGAAGGTGCTGCCGGCGGTCGTCGCGCCGCTCGTCATCGTCGAGCTTGGCGCCGATCCCGCCTGGGTGGGCGTCTATTACGGGCTCTCCGCGGCCGCCTCTTTGTTCGCGCAAATGGGCTGCGGCAGCTTCATCATGCGCTACGGCGCATTGCGCATGAGCCAGATCGCGCTCGTGCTTTTGGGCGGCGGCATGGCGGCAGCGGCGGAAGCCGGGCTGATCGGGTTCGGCGCTTCCGCAATTATCGGCGGCGGCGGTGCGGCGGTGTCGACCCCGACCAGCTCGCAACTGCTCGGCCGCGTCTCGCCACCGCGCCTGGCGCCGCTGGTGTTTTCGATCAAGCAGACCGCGGTTCCGGCCGGCGTGCTGATCTGCGGCTTTCTCGGTCCGGCGATGGCCGCCGCTCTGGGGTGGCGCGGCGCGATGCTGGCCATGGCAGCGGCCTGCGTCATAGGCGCCGCAATTTTGCAGCCCCTTCGGGTACGGTTCGACGACGACCGCGTGCCGTCGCGGCGCTTCCGGCTTTCGGATTTTGGCGCGACGATCGCCGCGGTCGTAAAGACACGCGAGCTCCGCGATCTGTCTTTCGCCTGCTTTGCGTTCAACGGCATCCAATCGGTGTTCACGGCCTACTTCGTCACCTATCTCGTGGCGCTTGGCCAGGAGCTAACGGCTGCCGGCATGCTGTTTTCGCTCGTCATTGCCGTTGCCGTGCCGTGTCGCATCCTGTGGGGCTGGCTCGGCAGCTTTCACGTCGCGCCCCGCCTCGTGATGGCTGGACTCGCGCTGGGCATGGCGGCCGGTATCGCCGCGACCGGGCTGTTCAGCCGCGATTGGCCAATCGCCGCGATCGGGCTCGTGGGCGCTGCGGTCAGCGCTACCGCCGTGTCCTGGCATGGCATTCTGCTGTCCGAGACCGCGCGCTTGGCGCCTCCCGGCGGAGTTGGCGCGGTGACCGGCGGTGTGCTGTCATTTGGCCAAATCGGCGCACTCGCGGGACCGTTTGCGTT
>DATARB010000366.1:0-20029 GCA_036264375.1 Pseudolabrys sp. | reverse complement strand
TCGTAGCCGCCCGAGGCGACGAAGGTGGAGGCAAAATTGCCCCGGCACAGGTGCATGGCGATGGTCATGTCGGACGGGATGTCGGAGATCGCCGCGTTGATCATGCCGGCATAGATCGCCGGCAGCTTGGCCGGATCGTCGCCGCGATTGGCAACCTGCTCGCGCAGCTTCGGATCGCACAGATACGCGAAGTTCACCTCGTCGAGCTGGAGATAGCGGCAGCCGGCGTCGGCGAAAGCGCGCACGGCCTTGCGGTAGGACTGTCCAAGGTCGCGGTAGAACTCGTCCATGTCGGGATAGATCGACTCCGGTACCGCGTCGCGGCCGTAGCGGAAGTGCATCGACGACGGCGACGGGATCGTCATCTTCGGCGTCGCACGTGTGTGCTCCTTGACGAACTTGAAATGCTCCAGCATCGGATGGCCGGAGAAGCCGCCGAGCTTGCCGGTGACGCGCATCATCATCGGCTTGGGATTGACGCCCTGGAACTTGATCTTGCGCTCGCCGAGATAGGCTTCGGCGCCGTCGAGCGCGCCGAGGAAGTCGTAGTTCCAGAAGGCGCGGCGGAATTCGCCGTCGGTGACGGCCTTCAGCCCGATCTCTTCCTGCTTCTTGATGACCTTGTCGATCTCGCGGTCCTCGACCGCCTTGAGCGCCGTGGCATCGATCTCCCCACGTTCGCGCTTGAGACGCGCTTCTTTCAGCGGTGCGGTGCGCAGGAGGCTGCCGACATGATCGGCACGGAAGGGAGGCTGGGTGCGTTGGCTCATTCTCGATTTTACTCGCTTTAAGTTTTGATTGTCATGGCCGGGCTCGTCCCGGCCATCTCGCTTAGGGAGGCATTGTACCCTCCTAAACGGGATCACCGGGACTCGGCGCTTGCGCGCCGGCCCGGTGATGACAGATGGTGTCGATCGACGAAAACGACCGTTGAGGATGCAATCTTACTTCGCGATCGCCTTCTCGTAAGGATAGATCACGTCACCACTCTTGTACTCCGGCGGATAGACGATGACATCGGTTTTCAGATCGCGGAACTCGTCGAGGCTGTTGCCCTTGATGTTCTGGAACTGGGTCGCCAGCGTGCGCTCCTGCTCCCACTCGCCTGTCGGGCCGAATTTCACGTCGCCGACCACGGTCTTGAACGTGGTCTTGTGGATGTAATCGGCGAGAGCGTCGTCGTTGAGGCTTTTGGTCGCCTCGACGGCGTCACCGAGCACCTGGAGATAGGCATAGGCCCAAACCGGCATGAAATAGCCGAGCGGATCGACGCCCTGCCCCTTTGCGCGCTCCTGATACTTCTTGAGCAGGTCGGACGAGCCGGGGAAGTCCATCGACTTCGTCGGCAGCCAGGTGTCGAAGTTGACGACGCCGTTGAGCAGCGGCCCGAGTTGTTGTTTGAACACGGTTGCCTGCAGGCCGACCATGGCCCCACCCCACAACTTCGGCTTGAAGCCGACTTCGTGGATGGCCTTCACCATCCCAACGGTGTCGAGCGGATAGGAGCAGATGACCAGCAGGTCCGGATTGACGGCCTGGATGGCGCGCACGACCGGCGTGAAGTCCGTGGTCGACGGCGGATAGGTCTTGTCGTAGATGACCTTGAAGCCGGAATCCTTCGCGTTCTGGCGCGCGCCTTCGCAGGCGTTGCGCCCGAACTCGGCGTCGGCAGCAACGAGCGCGATGGTCTGCGGCTTTGGAGTCTGCTGCTCGGCCACCTTGAAGAAGCCGCGGCTGAAGGCTGCCTTCGGCGTCGGGCCGTTCGGGATCATCGAAAAGTAGCGCGAATAGTTGAAGGTATCGTTGACGCCGGTGCCGAAGAGACTGAGGAACAATTTTTTCTTCTGCATGACGACCGGCATGGCCGGGGCAATCTGGCCCGTCGCGTAGCCGGAGACAACGAGATCGACTTTGTCGATGTCGAGCAGCTTGGTGTAGATGCCGGGCACGGTCGAGGGATTGCTCTGGTCATCGTAGTAGACGAGCTTGACCGGACGGCCGAGCAGTCCGCCCTTGGCATTGATGTCCTCTTCCCAGATCTGCATCGCCAGGAGCGACATTTTGCCGTTGGCGGCGAGCGGACCGGAGAGCGCCATGCCGAAGCCGATCTTGATCGGATCGGCGGCCTTGGCGGGGACGCTCGCGATGAGCATTGCGGCAGCGGCGACGGAGCACGTGAGACGCGTCAACTTAAGCCATTTCGACTTGAACATTTTACCCTTCCAGTTTCGGGCGCCCGCAGGTGCGGGCATCCCCCCTTTCAAGCAAGCTCGTTACTTAAGACTCATAAGAGTTAACAGTCGTGAGGGATCGCGCGGCCGATGCCATTCACGCTGCCTGCGATCTTTCGGCTGTCATGCCCCGCGAAAGCGGGGCATCCAGTACTCACCGAACGTTCGTCCTTGCGCCAAGCGCCGGGAGTACTGGATCGCCCGCTTTCGCGGGCGATGACAACGACAATGACTACTTCCCCCAAATCTCCTCAGCCAATTCCACGATCATGCGCAGCTTGGCCCATTGCTCCTCTTCGGCGAGCACGTTGCCTTCCTCGGTCGAGGCGAAGCCGCACTGCGGCGAGAGGCAGAGCTGGTCGAGCGGGACATATTTCGTCGCTTCGTCGATGCGGCGCTTGATGTCGTCCTTCGGCTCGAGGCGGCCCGACTTCGAGGTGACGAGGCCGAGCACGAGTTGCTTGTTGCCTTTCGGGAAGTTGCGCAGCGGCTCGAAGCCGCCGGCGCGGTCCGTGTCGAACTCGAGGAAATAGCCGTCGATGTTCACCTTGCCGAGCAGCTGCTCGGCGACGAAGTCGTAGCCGCCCGTAGCGATGAAGGTGGAGCGGAAATTCCCGCGGCAGGAATGCATGGTGACCACCATGTCCGCGGGCTTGCCCTCCAGCGCCGCATTGGTCATGCGGGCATAGATTTCTGGCAGCTTTTTAGGGTCGTCGCCGCGTTTGCCGGCTTCCTCTTGCTCGTGCGGATCGCAGATCATCGCCCAGGCCGTGTCGTCGAGCTGCAGATAGCGGCAGCCGGCGTCATAGAAGGCGCGGATCGCCTTGCGCCAGGCGGCCGCCGCGTCGGCGAAATAGGCGTCCATGTCCGGATAGACGGACTTGTCGATCGCGACGCGTCCCTGCCGGAAATGGAACGTGCTCGGCGCCGGAATCGTCATCTTCGGCGTCACGGTCGTGTTCGCCTTGAGGAACTTGAAATGCTCGAGATGCGGATGGCCGGTGAAATCGAGCTTGCCGGTGACCTTGATGCCTTCGTGCTTGGTTTCGACACCGGCGAACTTGATGCCATGTTCGGCCTCATAGGCGGTGACGCCCTTGATGCCTTTGAAGAAGTCGAAATGCCACCAGGAACGGCGGAATTCTCCGTCGGTGGCGAGCTTCAAGCCCACCTCTTCCTGCTTCTTGATGATCTTCTTGATTTCTTCGTCTTCGATCGCCTTGAGTTCGGCGGCGTCGATCTGGCCTTTGGCGCGTTTGGCGCGCGCTTCCTTCAGCGGGACGGTGCGCAACAGGCTGCCGACATGGTCGGCGCGGAACGGCGGCGTTTTGCGTTGAGACATTGGTTCACTCCCTATTTCGCTTTTTCAGCCGGTTTGCCCCTGGCGCTTACTTTCTTATCCCTCCCCCGCTTGCGGGGGAGGGCCGCCAGCGAAGCTGGCCGGGTGGGGGCACCGTATGCGTGTCGACCCCACCCGGCCGCTCGCTAACGCTCGCGTCCACCCTCCCCTTTCAAGAGAGGGGGATAAAGCAGCTAGCCCCACACCTCTTTCGACAGGTCGACGATCATGCGCAGCTTGGCCCATTGCTCTTCCTCGGCCAGCACGTTGCCCTCCTCGGTCGAGGCGAAGCCGCATTGCGGCGACAGCGCGAGCTGGTCGAGCGCGACATATTTGGTCGCTTCGTCGATGCGCTTCTTGACGTCGTCGCGCGGCTCCAGGCGGCCCGACTTCGAGGTGACGAGACCCAGCACCACGATCTTGTTGCCCTTGGGCAGGAAGCGCAGCGGTTCGAAGCCGCCGGCGCGGTCGGTGTCGTATTCGAGGAAATAGCCGTCGTAGTTGCACTTGGCGAGCAAGCTTTCCGCCACCGGCTCATAGCCGCCCGAGGAGATGAAGGTGGAGCGGAAATTGCCGCGGCAGACATGCGTGGTGATCGTCATGTCGGCGGGCTTGGCTTCCAGGGCCTTGTTGATGCACTTGGTGTAGGTCTCTTGCAGATGGTCGACGTCGAGGCCGCGATCGCGCGCCTTCTTCAGCTCTTCCTGCGAGCAGAGATAAGCCCAGGCGGTGTCGTCGAACTGCAGATAGCGGCAGCCGGCGTCATAGAAGGCCTTCACCGCCTTCTGATAGGCGACGGCGAGATCGTCGAAGATTGCATCGCGATTGGGATAGGCATCTTTGCTGACCGACCCCGGCTCCAGACGGAAATGCAGCACCGTCGGGCTCGGAATGGTCATCTTCGGCATCACCTTGGTGTGTGCCTTAAGAAACTTGAAGTGCTCCAGCATCGGATGGTTGGAGAAGCCGATCTTGCCGTTGATGCGAATCGACTGCGCCTTGGTCTGCACGCCCGCGAACTGGATGCCGTGGTCGAGCTCGTAAAGCTCTGCGCCATCGAGCATGCTGAAGAAATCGAAGTGCCAGAATGAGCGGCGGAATTCACCGTCGGTGGCGAGCTTGAGGCCGACCTCTTCCTGCTTGGCGATCATCTTGGTGATCTCGGCGTCCTCGACCGCTTTGAGATCCGCCGCGGTGATCTGGCCCTTCTCGCGCTTGGCGCGCGCCTCTTTCACCGGCGCCGTGCGCAACAGGCTGCCGACCTGGTCGGCGCGAAACGGCGGTTTGCTTCTCTCTGTCATGGTATCCTCCCGCGGATTTTCCCCCGCTGGCGATAAGCCGCAGGGTCAGTTTGGGTGAGCCATAGCACGGCTGGCGCCG
The DNA here is from genome assembly GCA_036264375.1 of Pseudolabrys sp. Lineage (GTDB taxonomy): Bacteria > Pseudomonadota > Alphaproteobacteria > Rhizobiales > Xanthobacteraceae > Pseudolabrys. The sequence continues at coordinate 15,079 of DATARB010000366.1, read as the reverse complement.
TGTCGTCCTGCAGCCGCATCGCATGCGTAGCGTGCAGTTTCAACTGTGCCGCCGAACGAAAAATAATGCGGCGCGATGTCGCCGATACCGTCCGCCGAGGCCAGTGCGGCGAGGATGCGGTCGGGGCCGACATGGCCGATGAGGCTCGCTGCAGCGCCCGACATCAGGCCGCGCAGCGAGGCCGATACGCCGCACCGTTTGGCGAAGCGGATGAGTGCCGGCACGCTGGTCGGCCCGGCCATTCCGATGCGGACCGGGTGGTTGATGCCGCACGCACGCAATTGTTTGAGCCAGGCGAGAATGCGATCCGGTGAAAAAGAAAACTGGCTGGCGATGTGGACCGTCAGCCCTTGCGCGGTCGCCGCGGCGATCTTCTCATCGAGCGAGGACTCCAGCCGGCCGGGCGGTATGCGCGGATGCCCCTCTGGATAGCCGCCGATGCCGATCTCCTCGATGCCCGCGGCGCGCAGGCCACCCTTCTGGATCACCGCCAGCGCATCCGGAAAAGGGCCGGCCGTCTCGACGTCGCCGCCGATGACGAGGAGACGGCGCAGATCGGCTTCGCCGCGCAATCCCGCAATGAGATTCTGTAGATCGCTCGCGCTGACGATCCGCCGCGCGGCAATGTGCACGACCGGCTCCAGGCCGGCTTTGCGCAGACCGGCCGCCGCCGTGATCTGCTCGCGCGGATCGGTGGTCGGCGGCGCTGTGATGTAGACCGGCGTGCCGCGCGGCAGGACGTCCGCCAGCGCGGCGATCTCCGCCGCGCCCGGCCGCGTGGCCTCGAGCGAGAAGCTCCGCGCAAAGGAGGTGTCCTCACGCACGGACGCGCTCGCGGCCATCGCGGCGTTCCATGCGCGCACCTACTCGCGCCGGCGCGAAATGACGAAAGACTCGTCCCAGAACCACAGACCGCCATGCTCCTGCAGCACGTCGCGTGTGGCGTCGACGTAGCGGCGATCGCTGTTGACGTCGGCGAGCCGGTCGTCCTCGACCTGCGCCACGTAGACCGCGGCGTTCCACGCCGCGAGCAATGTGGACGTGCCGATCGACGAGGAGATTTCCGACGGCAGCGTATGCATTTCGTATCGAAACAGCGACCGCTGGTCGGAATAGGCGTTGAAGTTGAGGTCGCGAGCCGCAGTGCCCAATTCCTGTTTCACCGCCTTGAGCAGATCGTGGCGATTGTGGGCGAACGGATTGTCGTCCGGCCAGACCCTGCGGATGATCTCCATGCCCGGATCGTTACCGTGCGAATGGATTGCGATCATGCGGCCGCCGGGACCGAGCGCGCGCGCAAGCGGCGCGAGCACGCGCTTGGCCTTGAACTCGAGCGAGGCGCGCGCGCGATACGGCTGCGACGCGATGACCAGATCGTAATCGGCGTGGGCGCTGCCCGGCTTCGGCAGGACCTGATCGAGCAAAAAGCGGTGGTCGTTGCGGTAGAGCACCAGGATCACCGGCCGCTCGTAGACAGGATTGCCGCTCTTGGCCGACACGCGCGCCTTCCAGCTTTCGGCGAGGAACGGCTCGAGCGCCGTGATCTGCTGCTCGAAGCTGTGCGCGGTGTTGCCCTCCATCGCCACCTCTTTCCAGATGAGGCTTGAGGCGGCGCTGAGCGACTTCGCGGCGAGCCACGGCGCCTCGGCATATGCGAGGTTGGTGAGCACGACGACGCTGGAGGGATGCTCGACGAAGCGGTCGGGCATCTTTTGCAAGGTGAGGCGCACGTCCTCGAGGCTGATTTCCTTGCCGACGACGTAGAACGGCATGATCGGGAAACGGTCGTGCATCGCGCGCATCACGCGCGCCAGCACGGTGCCGTCGCCGACACCGGCGTCGAAGACGCGCACCGCCGGCGGACGCGGATGGACATTGTCGAGCTCGAGGCTGACCCGGTTCGCGACGTCCCATTTCTCGCTGCACGTATTCACGAACAGAAGATATTTCTGCCGGTTGTCGAAGAACCGGAAGTTACGTTGCGGATCGTCGGTCGCTTGACCGGAGGCGACTGGAGGCGCTGGGGATTTTAGCATCGGCAAACCGGCTGTTTGGAGGACGGGCGCGGGTGAAGACGGCACGTCGAAAAGCAGGCGGCGCCGGTTGGGTGCGTCCTCGGCGCTGTGCGCCATGAAAGTGCGGATGCGTTCAAGAGTGTCGGTGGTGATGCGGCCGCCGTTGCGCAGGCGGCTGGCGAGCTTTCCGTCGTTGACGGCGCGGCGCCCGAAGGTCGATTCAGCGAGACCGCGCAGACGGCAGAAGTCGCTGATCTCCTGGAGGATCTGTTCGTTCATGACGGCGTTTCCTGAATCCGGCTCTGGCGGCCGTTGTGTCGCTAAGCCAATCAATTCCTCCGAGTGCCGTCAACCACAAAAGATGATCATAGAAAGATGGGCAGCGGAGGTGGGCAGAGCGCTTTTGCCTTCCGAGGCGCGAAATCGATGTAAATAGGACTTGGTTTCGCTGCGGCTCTACACCGCACTATCATGAGTTGGGACAAATCCCACTCGTCCGCCCAAAAAGACGGGCGAGAGTGGGCCGTCACGCCGCACTCCCGCCCGTCAAAATTTCAACCGATCCAAACGACCCGGCCGCGGATCAGATGTCGAAGAACACCGTCTCGTTCTCGCCCTGCACGCGGATGTCGAAGGTATAGACCGGCAGGTCACCGCGCATTTCCTTGCGCGCGACGAGAGTTGCGCGCCGATCCTCCGGCACCACCGCTAGAACGGGATCGGAGGCATTGGCTGCTTCATCGGGGAAATACATGCGGGTGTAGATCTGCCGCAGCATGCCGCGCGAGAAGATGCAGAAGACGACGTGCGGCGCCTGCGGCTTTCCGTTCGGGCCCGGCACCGAGCCAGGCTTGATCGTGTCAAAGCTGAAGACGCCGGTTTTGTCCGTCGCCGAGCGGCCGAAGCCCATGAACTTGCTGTTCGGCAACGCGCGCGTATCGCGCGGGCTGGCGTAACGGCCTTGCGCGTCCGCCTGCCAGATTTCCAGCATGGCATCGGTGATCGCCTTGCCGTCGCCGTCGAAGACAACGCCCTCGATGCGGATCTTCTGGCCACTGGCGTCCGGCGTGATGAGATTATCGCCGGCCGTTTCCTTCCAGGCATAGGTGCCGTTCGGGTCCCAATGAGCGCGGCCCTTGGGCGCGAGACCGTAGGCGAAGAAAGGGCCGACGGTTTGCGATGGGGTGATTTCCGACATTAGTGTTCGTCCGTGTCTAGCGGTGTTGCCTCGCGTCCGCGCAGAACCATGTCGAAGCGGAAGGCGAGCGCCCAATCGGGAACGGTGTTTTCAAGATCGAAGGTCGCGATCATGCGCTGGCGCGCCTTCTCGTCCGTCACGGAATTGAAGATCGGATCGTACGGGAACAAATAGTCGCCCGGGAAATACATCTGGGTGACCAGCCGCGACAGGAACGTGTGGCCGAAGATCGAGAAGTGAATGTGGTTCGGCCGCCAGGCATTATGGTGGTTGCCCCACGGATAGGCGCCCGGCTTTACCGTGATGAATTTGTAGTAGCCGTTCTTGTCGGTAATGGTGCGGCCCGCGCCGGTGAAGTTCGGATCGAGCGGCGCCGGATGCTGATCGACGATATGCACATAGCGTCCGCAGGCATTGGCCTGCCAGAGTTCTACGAGCGCATCGGGGATCGGCCGCTTATCCTCATCGAGCACACGCCCGTGCACGACGATACGCTCGCCTAGCGGTTCGCCCTGGTGCTGCTTGGTGAGATCGTTGTCGCCTTCCTCGATCACGTTATGCCCGTAGACGGGCCCGGTGAGTTCGGACAGCGTGTGCGGCATCAGGACAAGCGGCTTCGACGGCGAACGCTTCACCGTGCTTTTGTATCCCGGCGACAGATGTTTTGGAAAAGCGCTCAGGCTTTCCCTGGGAAGTACGAGCGACATCGTTGTTCCTTTAGCTGTAGCTCTGCATCAGTTTCGTTTCATCAAATCCGTTCCAGGGCCAGCGACACGCCCTGGCCGACCCCAACACACATCGTGGCAAGCGCGCGCTTGCCGCCCCTCTCCTCAAGGCCATGCGTCGCTGTCAACGCCAGGCGGGCACCCGACATGCCGAGCGGATGACCCAGCGCGATCGCGCCGCCATGCGGGTTGACGTGTTCGGCATCATCGGCAAGCCCGAGCTGCCGCAGGCAGGCTAACGACTGTGAGGCGAAGGCTTCGTTGATCTCGATCAAATCATAGTCGCCGATTTTCTGTCCCAGGCGCGCCATCAGCTTGCGCGTCGCCGGCACCGGGCCCATGCCCATGATGCGGGGCGGCACCGCGGCGGAGGCCATGCCAAGGATACGCGCGCGGGGCGTCAGCCCATGCGCTTTCACCGCCTCCTCCGAGGCAAGGATCAAGGCAGCGGCGCCGTCATTGACGCCCGAGGCATTGCCCGCCGTCACTGTGCCGGGAGTCCGGAACGGCGTCTTGAGCTTGGCAAGCTGCTCCAGTGTCGTCTCCGGGCGCGGGTGCTCGTCCTTGTCGACCTTCACCACCTCGCCCTTGCGGCCGGCAATCTCGACCGCGACGATCTCCTTGCCAAAGTAGCCCGCAGCGATCGCCTTGCCGGCGCGCTGCTGGGAGCGAACGGCAAACGCGTCCTGGTCGGCGCGCGTAATCTGATAGTCCTCCGCGACATTCTCGCCGGTCTCAGGCATGGCATCGACGCCGTATTGCGCCTTCATCAGCGGGTTGATGAAGCGCCAGCCGATGGTGGTGTCGAAGATTTCCGCCGAGCGCGAGAAGGCCTCTGTGGACTTGCCCTGCACGAAGGGCGCGCGCGTCATCGATTCGACGCCGCCGGCAATTGCGAACTCCATCTCGCCGGCGCGGATTGCGCGGGCGGCGGTGCCGACGGCTTCCAGACCCGAGGCGCATAGGCGATTGAGCGTCACGCCCGGCACGCTGACGGGCAGGCCCGCCAACAGCAGCGCCATGCGCGCGACGTTGCGGTTGTCCTCGCCGGCCTGGTTGGCGCAGCCGAAGTAGACTTCCTCGACTTTTTCCCAATCGACCTTGGGATTGCGCGCGATCAGCGCCTTGAGCGGCACGGCGGCAAGATCGTCGGCGCGCACCTTGGCGAGCGATCCGGCATAACGGCCGATCGGAGTGCGTACGGCGTCGCAGATGAATACGTCACGCATATTGCTCATACCTTTCCTCGTCACCCTGAGGTTCGCGAAGCGAAGCCCTCGAAGGGTGACGGCCCGGGATTCAGTGCTCCGTCATCCTTCGAGGGCCGGCTGCGCCGGCCACCTCAGGATGACGGCGAGAGTCATATAGTCGCGCCCGCCAGCCTACGCCGCCGCCTGCGCGCGGTTCGTGCGCGCCTGCAAATCGCGCAGCACTTCGAGCTCCTTTGCCGTCGGCGCCGGCGTCTCCGCGACATTGGCCGCGAAGCGAACCTGCCAGCCGGTGTTCTCCTGCACCTGCTCGCGCGTCACGCCCGGATGCAGTGAGACGACGATCATCTCCTTCGTCTCTGGATCGGGCGCGAACAGCGCAAGGTCGGTGATCAGCTTGGTCGGACCCTTGGTCTTCACGCCGAGCTTCTCGCGGCTGTCGCCACCCGAGACGTGACCGATCGAGGTAACGAAATCGAGCTTGTCGACGAAGCTGCGCTTGCCCTGCGCCATGATGATGAAAATCTCGCCGCAGGACGTCGCGATCTCCGGCGCGCCGCCGCCGCCGGGCAGCCGCACTTTCGGCTTGTCGTAGGGGCCGACCACCGTCGTGTTGAGGTTTGCGTATTTGTCGATCTGCGCGCCACCGAGGAATCCGACCTTGATGCGGCCACCCTGCAGCCAGTAGCGGAACATCTCCGGCACCGGCACCGTGGTGAGCGCGGTCTCGCACAGTTCGCCGTCGCCGATGGAGAGCGGCAGCACGTTGGGCTTGGTGGCAAGCGTGCCGGACTCATAGATCAGCACGATGTCCGGGGCATGCGTGAGCCGCGCCAGATTGGCGGCGGCGGACGGCATGCCGATGCCGACGAAGCAGACGTCGTCGTTCTTGAGCGCACGCGCCGCGGCGATGGTCATCATCTCGTTGGGCTTGTAGTCGGCCATGATGCTTACTCCGCCGCCTCGCGATGTTTGCGGGCGTATTGGGCAAAGGCCTCGGGGCCTTTCGCCAGCACGTTTTCTTTCATCCAGGCCGTGAACGAGTCGCGCTCGCGCGCGATCACGTCCCACTGCTTGTAGAAGCTGTTGTTGCGCGGATAATAACCCTGCGCATAGGATGGGAAGGCGCCGCCCGGCACCTCGACCACATGGCCCACGGTCCAATACGGCAGCACGACCGCGTTGAGGCTGCGCTCGGGCAGTTCGTCGACGATCTCCTCGACCGTGACGACCGAGCGCTTGGCGGCGAGCACCGCCTCCTTCTGCACACCGAGCACGCCCTCGATCATGACGTTGCCCGCTTTGTCGGCGCGTTGCGCGTGGATGATCGCCACGTCCGGCCGATGCGCCGGAATCGCCGCCAGCTTTTCGCCGGTGAAGGGGCAGGTCACGGACTTGATCTTGGGATTCACCTTCGGCAGATCGCCGCCGATATAGCCGCGGAAGATGGCACAGGGCAGACCCGCCGCGCCGGCCTCGTAAGCGTTCGCCATGGCGGCGTGCGAATGCTCTTCGATCTCAAGCTTGGTGGGCCAGGCATTCTCAACCGCGTCGCGGAACCGGTGCAGCGAGCCGACGCCAGGGTTGCCGCCCCAGGAGAAGACCAGTCTGTCGACGCAGCCCATGCCGATGAGCTGGTCGTAAACCAGATCCGGCGTCATGCGGATCAGCGTGAGGTGCTTGCGCCCCTGCCGGATGACCTCGTGGGCGGCCGCGTGCGGAATGAGATGCGTGAACCCTTCGATCGCCACCGTGTCGCCGTCGCGAACGGCGGCGCCAATGGCTTCAGAGAGCGAGGAAATTTGCGCCATGCAGTGTGCTTCCCGATTTTCGGCCTCGTATTTACGGCCCGAGCCGGGCAGGGTCAAATGGCGATGTAGGGACGGTTGAGGCTCCAACGGACGGCCTACCATGCTCGCAGCGCAACCCATTTCACGCGTCGAGCCGGGCATGCGTCCGATCTCCGGTCCGCCAGGGCGCGGAGCGGTCGTGGAAACACGCGGGGGCCGGAAGATGACGCACCTGGCGCGGCCCGCACCGCTCACCGGCTGAGCCGCTATTTCTCCGGCGGCTGGAAGTCGAGGCCGTCACCGATCTGCTCCACCGTCAGCAACGGCTTTGCCGGCAAGGTCGTCCAGGTGACCTTGTCGGCGTCGTCCGAGATTTTGCCGCCACTGTGTTTCATCCGGCGGGTCGAAAAGTTGGCGCTAACCTGGTCGATCGTGCCGCTGGAGCGGTCGACGTCGATGCTGTCATAGCCAATGAGCTCGAAATGGCCATTGTGGGCACGGAACGTATAGGTCTTACGCCCCATGTTTCCGGCGAAATATCCGAGTGTGACCTGTAGCGTGCCTTTCCTGATCTCGACGCCGCCCGCCTGGACGCCATTGGGGTCGAGAGGATCCTGCGCGGAGGGCTCGGTCGTTCGCCCGACGAGCGTGTGATTTTCAAGCGCAAGGTCATAGCCGCCCGCCGCCGCGGCGAACGCGACGACGATAATGCGCGGATTGGTGTCGTAGTTCTGAGGCCCGCCCCGTTCACGGGCATCGACGACGTTGTGCGGATCGGCGTCGCGCAGCACAAGCACGACATCGGCGCGCCCGTCGCCATTCAGATCGCCCGACTTCTGGCTTTCGATGCGCCAGCCCGCCGGCACGAAGGCCTCAGCGGTCGGCGCGTGTCGCGCCAAAGCGGGGTAGGTGACGGGCGGAACAACCGGACCGTCGTCATCGGCGACGGCAGCGCTGGAAATACAGACTAGCGAAAACAACAGCGGGGCGATGGCGTAACGCATTTCTAACCCAATGTATGACTGTCGCCGTGTCGGCGTATAGACGACGGCAGGCGCGGCGTCGATCCATAGGAGTACGCTGTCACTGTGACGCGGCCGCCACCGGCATCCGCCCGACCTTCACGCCGGCACCGAGTTGCAGCGCAGCGGTTTTCGCTATGGTATTGCATCCGCGGCCGGCCGCGAAAGGGAAGACCTCATGGAAATCAAAGGACAGGCGGCGATTGTCACCGGCGGCGCGTCGGGCCTCGGCGCCGCGACGGCGCGCGCTCTGGCGGCCGCCGGCGCGAAAGTGGCGATCTTCGACGTCAATGAGAAGGCGGCAGCCGAGGTGGCGATCGACATCAACGGCATCGCCGTCACCTGCGACGTCGCCGACGCGGCGAGCGGCGAGGCTGCGGTGAAAAAGGCCGCCGCAGATCACGGCCCGGCGCGTATCCTGGTCAACTGCGCGGGCGTCGGCCCGGCCAAGCGCATCGTCGGCAAGGATGGGCCGATGCCGCTCGCCGACTTCGAGTGCGTCATCCGCATCAATCTTATCGGCACGTTCAACATGATGCGGCTTGTCGCCGCCGCCATGCAGCCGCTCCCGGCCCTGCCCGACGGCGATCGCGGCGTCATCGTCTCGACCGCATCGGTCGCGACGTTTGAAGGCCAGATCGGCCAGGCGGCCTATTCAGCCTCCAAAGGCGGCGTCGCCGCGCTGACGATTCCGGCGGCGCGCGAGTTCGCGCAGTTCGGCATCCGCGTGCTGGCCATCGCACCCGGCATCTTCAGCACGCCGATGCTGAAGGCTCTGCCGCAGGAGGCGCAGGATTCGGTCGGCGCCTCGGTGCCGTTCCCCAAGCGCCTCGGCGAGCCGCGCGAGTTCGCCGCGCTGGTCATGCATTGCATCCACAATGGCTATCTCAACGGCGAAGTGATCCGCCTCGACGGCGCGCTCCGCATGGCGCCGCGGTGATGAATTGGCATTGCCCGATGCGCCGCTCATTCCCGCGCAAGCGGGAATCCAGGCTGGGTCCCCGCTTTCGCGGGGACGACCGGAGACGCACATCCGAGATGAGACCATTGACGTGACCGCCTTCACCAACACGCGCCAGGTACGCATCGCGTGGGGCGACTGCGACCCCGCCGGCATCATCTATTATCCGCGCTATTTCGAGATTTTCGATGCTTCGACCGCGATGCTGTTCGAGGCGGCGCTGAAGATCACCAAATTCCAGATGTTCAAGACACTGGACTTCGCCGGCTGGCCGCTGGTGCGCACGCATGCGCGCTTCATCAAACCGACGCGCTTCGGCGACGACGTGCTTGTCGAGAGCAAGATCACCTTCGGCCGCTCCAGTTTCGAAATCGAGCACAAGATCACGCGCGCCGGCGAACTTTGTGTCGAATGCGCGGAGAAGCGGGTGTGGACCGTGCGCGATACCGAGGGGCGGCTGAAGTCGCATCCGGTGCCGGAAGCGGTGCTCGAGAAGTTTACAGCCGCGAAGTAGGCGGGGCGCTCAACTCCGTTGTCATCCCGGCCAAGCGAGCAATTGCGGGCGCGAGCCGGGATCCAGTACGCCGCAGTCTATCGAGACGCTGCGGAGCAATGGGTCCCCGCTTTCGCGGAGACGACGGAAGAAAGTTACTCAATCTCTGCCGCGATCCGCTTCAACGTCGCGATGAACTGCTTACGGTGGCGTTCCCCGATAATAGCATCGAGGCTACGCTCATGCTGGCGCGCGCAGCGCGTCATCTGGCTGAGCGTCTTCTTGCCGGAGGCGGTCAAATTCAGGCTGTAGGTGCGCTTGTCGCTGTTCACGCGCTTGCGCGCGACCAGCCCGCGCCGCACCAAGTCCTCCACCACGGGCGTGAGGCTCGACTTGTCGCGTCCATTGGCGAGGCTGAGCTCTGTCTGGCTGATGCCGGGATTGCGCGCGATCAGTGTTAATGTACCGAAGCGCCCGGGGTTCTCGCCAATCTCCTGCGAGCGGCGGGAGAATGCCTCGAACGCAGCTTCCTGCGCCATGCGCAGATTGAAGCCGACCCAGTGCGCGAGCGGTCCGAAATCAATCGATTTGGCAGCGGCTTCGCCGTTTTTGCCGCGGCGCAGCGGTGCTTTGACGTTCTTTATTCCCACTTTCGTCGCCTCCCCCGGCCATGAAGCCCGACGCTTCGACCGCCATTTAGTTTGGGATCAAACTATATACTTTACAACCGCGCAGACATTCGGCTGAATGTCGCAAAAGTTGGCATCGGAACCAACATTTAACCAAGGGATGGAAACCATGAAAGCGCGTATCGCGGGATCTGTCTACGCGGCGGCGTTTGCCCTAATCGTCGGCGGCACAACGGGTGCTCTCGCCCAGGACAAGACCTTCGAGCTTAAGTTGTCACACTGGGTGCCGCCGTCGCATCCGCTGCAGAAGGCGTTGGAGGACTGGGGCGCTTCCGTCGAAAAAGATTCCGGCGGTACCATCAAGTACAAAGTCTATCCCGCCCAGCAGCTCGGCAAGGCCTTCGACCATTATGACATGGCCCGCGACGGCATCGCCGACCTCACTTACATCAATCCCGGCTATCAGCCGGGGCGCTTCCCGATCATCGCCGCCGGCGAGCTGCCGTTCCTGATCGCGGACGGCAAAGGCGGCACCGAGGCGCTTGACGCCTGGTATCGTAAATACGCCGCCAGGGAGATGAAGGACGTCAAGTTCTGCCTCGCCTTCGTGCACGATCCGGGCTCGTTCCATTCCAAGACCAAGAAGATCTTGGTGCCCGCCGACATCAAGGGCATGAAGATACGTCCCGCGCAGGCCACCATGGCCAGTTGGGTGACTCAGCTCGGCGGCACCAATGTGCAGTCGAGCGCGCCGGAAGTGCGCGACCTCCTCGACAAGGGCGTGGCCGATGCGGTCGGCTTCCCCTGGGGCTCGGTGTCGCTGTTCGGCATCGACAAGGTGACCAAGTACCACATCGAGGAGCCGCTCTACGTCACCACCTTCGCCTTCGTGTTCAACAAGGACACATACGACGCGATGTCCACGAGCCAGAAAAAGGTGATCGACGACCACTGCACCACCGAATGGGCGTTGCGGATCGCCTCGCCGTGGGCTGATTTCGAGCACGCCGGTATCGCCAAAATCAAAGCCGAGCCCGGGCACGAGGTGTACGGTCTTACGCCCGCCCAGGTCGCCGAGTGGAAGAAATCCGCCGAGCCGCTGGAGAAGGCCTGGGCCGCCAACGTGAAGAAAGCGGGCGTCGATCCGGACGTGGCGATGAAGGAACTGCAGGCGGAACTCGTTAAATACAAGGCGAATTTCTAGAGCTGATGCCGTTCGCGGGGAATCAGCCGCTCGTCCCCACCCCCGGGCAGGCCAATGGCCGCGCCCGGCTCCAGGCATAAGCGGAGCAAGTGAGGAGGCATCGTGCCCGAACAGGTCATGAGTGACGAAGATGTCGCGCGGCGGCTCGCGGGCGGAAGCGGCAGACCGCGCGGGCACAGCCTCATGGACCGCTTCATCAACGGCATCGAGCTGATTGCGGCCTTCTTCGTCGGCATCGTCGCCGCCGACATCTTCATCTCGGTGCTGCTGCGTTACTTTTTCAGCATCCAAATCCCCGACGCCTATGATTTCGGCCGCCTGCTGCTCGGCATTCTGATCTTCTGGGGCATCGCCGCGACCTCCTATCGTGGCACCCACATCACGGTCGACATTATCTGGGCCAATTCTAGCCCGCGCTGGCAGCGCGTCATCGACATCTTCGCGACGCTGGTGCTGCTGTTCGTCGTCGTCGTTCAGACCTACACGCTGTTCGACAAGGTCGCCGGCACCTATCGCGACAACGTGCTCACTTTCGACCTGCGCCTGCCGACCTGGCCGTTTTTCGCCGTGGCCTGGATCGGCGACGTTTCCGCCGTGCTGCTCATCGCGATCCGCACATGGCGGCTGATCTTCCATCCCGAACAGATGGAAGGCGGCTACCAGATCAAGCCGGTCGAGTAGAGGAAACGCCATGAGCACCGACGCCGTCGCCATTATCGGGTTCATCGCGCTCTTTGGCCTGATGCTGCTGCGCGTGCCCATCGGCATGGCGATGGGTCTCGTCGGCGTCACCGGCTTCGGGTACATCGTCGGCGGCGTGCCGGCGCTGAAGATGGTCGGCCAGACCTGCATGCGCACGGTGACCGACTACACCTTCGGCGTCATCCCGATGTTCCTGTTGATGGGCGCCTTCGTGTCGAATTCCGGCATGAGCCGCGAGTTGTTCCGCGCCGCCAACTCGTTCCTCGGCCATCTGCGTGGCGGCTTGGGCATCGCGACCATCGCCGCCTGCGGCGGTTTCGCGGCGATCTCCGGCTCGTCGGTCGCCACGGCGGCGACTTTCTCGACCGTCGCTTATCCTGAGATGCGCCGCTACGGCTATCCGCAGAGTTTCGCCACCGGCGTGATCGCCGCCGGCGGCACGCTAGGCGCGATACTGCCCCCCTCCACCGTGCTCGCCGTCTACGGCATCATCACCGAGCAAGACATCGGCAAATTGTTCGTCGCCGGCGTGCTGCCCGGCCTGCTCGCCGCCTCGATGTATATCTGCACGGTCGTCCTCATCGGCCTCGTGAACCCGAAATTCCTGCCGCGCGCGCCGCGCCACACGTGGTCGGAGCGCGTGTCCAGCGTGCGTGATGTGTGGGCGACGATGCTGCTGTTCCTCTTCGTGATCGGCGGCCTTTACGGCGGCTTGTTCACGCCGACCGAGGCCGGCGGCATGGGTGCGGGCGGCGCCTTCCTCATCGGCGTGCTGCGCGGAAAACTCGACCGTACCGAGATACGCCGCTCGCTGTTGCAGGCGACGCGCACCGCGGCGGCTGTCTTCACGGTGCTGATCGGCGCGCTGCTGTTCGGCTATTTCCTCACCGTCACGCAGACGCCGCAGAAGGTGACCGAGTTCCTCACCGGGCTCGGCATCGGGCGCTACGGCGTGCTGGCGCTGATCATGTTGATGTATCTAGTGCTCGGCTGCCTGATGGACTCGCTCGCCATGGTGATTCTGACGGTGCCGATCATCTTCCCGGTGATGTTGCATCTCGGCTTCGACCCGATCTGGTTCGGCATCATCATTGTCATGACGGTGGAACTGGGTCTGATCCACCCGCCGGTGGGCATGATCGTCTTCGTTATAAAAAGCGTGGTGCAGGAGGTCAGCTTCAGCACCATCTTCAAGGGCGTCCTGCCCTTCATCATCACCGACCTGATCCGGCTGGTGATCCTGATTGCCTTCCCGATTATCGCGCTGTGGCTGCCCTCGCGTATGTAGGGCCTTTGCGCTATAATCGTTGGGGCCCAAACCATCCGAGGGCGACGATGGAACGTTCGTTCAAGAAAGAAGTGGAATCGCTGAAGCTCGGCGACGGCGAGACCTTCCACGGCGAGGGCATCCTCGCCGTCACCAAGGCGCTGTTGCAGTCCGGCGTCTCCTACGTCGGCGGCTATCAGGGCGCCCCGGTGTCCCACCTGCTCGACGTGCTGGTGGACGCCGAGGACATCATGTCCGATCTCGGCGTGCATCTGGAGACCTGCTCGAACGAAGCCTCCGCCGCCGCCATGCTAGGCGCCTCGATCAACTATCCCTTACGCGGCGCTGTGACGTGGAAATCCATCGTCGGCACCAATGTCGCCGCCGACGCGCTCTCCAACCTGTCCTCGCCCGGCGTGATTGGCGGCGCCATGATCATTCTCGGCGAGGACTACGGCGAAGGTGCCAGCGTCATCCAGGAGCGTTCATATGCCTATGCGCTCAAGTCATCGATGTGGCTGCTCGATCCGCGCCCGGATTTGCCGAGCATCGTGCGCACGGTGGAGAAAGGTTTCGAACTGTCGGAGGCGAGCCACGCGCCGGTGATGCTGGAACTGCGCATCCGCGCCTGCCACGCCAGCGGCGAGTTCGCCGCGAAGACCAATCGCAAGGGCATCGCTTCAGGCATCGACAAGCTGGCGGGCCCGCCGCGCTTCAATTACGCGCGGCTCGCGCATCCGCCGGTGATCTTCACGCAGGAGAAGCTGAAAGTTGACGAGCGCCTACCGGCAGCGCGCGCCTTCATCAAGGAACACAAGCTCAATGAGCTGGTCGATGGCGACCTCTCCGACATCGGCATTATCGTCATGGGCGGCCTCACCAACGGCGTGCTGCGCGCGCTGGAGCGCGTGGGGCTCGCGGACGTGTTCGGCGCCTCGCGCGTACCCATGCTGGTGCTCAACGTGGTCTATCCGCTGGTGCCGGAGGAGATCACCGGCTTCTGCGCCGGCAAGCGCGCCGTGCTCGTCGTCGAGGAAGGCTATCCCGACTACATCGAGCAGGCGGTCAACGTCGAGCTGCGCCGCGCCGACATCCAGACGAAGGTGCTCGGCAAGGGCCCGCTACCGAACACCGGCGAATATGCCTCCGACGTGCTGCTCGAAGGTCTTGCGGCGTTCCTGCAGGCGACGCGCCCCAGCGGCATCGACGCCGACACCATCGCCGAGAAGACACGCGGCCTGATCGCGCACAAGTCGAAAGCGGCAGCGGCGCTCGGGCCCCTGCCGCCGCGCCCGCCGGCGTTCTGCACCGGCTGCCCGGAGCGGCCGGTATTCTCCGCCATCAAGCTGATGCAGCGCGAGCTTGGGCCCACGCATATCAGTGCCGATATCGGCTGCCATTCGTTCGCGACCTTCGCGCCGTTCTCGCTCGGCAATTCGATCCTCGGCTACGGCATGTCGCTCGCCAGCGCCGCGGCGGTCGGGCCGAACATGGAGCGCCGCCCGATCTCGATCATGGGCGACGGCGGCTTCTGGCATAACGGTTTGATTACCGGCGTCGCGTCGAACCTGTTCAATAAAGGCGACGGCGTGCTGATCGTGATGCAGAACGGCTACGCCTCCGCCACCGGCCAGCAATATATCCCGTCGAGCGTCACCAGCCGCGACGGCCCGGTGCCCGGCGTCGACATCGAGAACACGCTGCGCATCATGGGCGTGAAATGGCTGCGCACGGTGCGCAGTTATTCGGTCGCGCTGATGGCCAAGACGCTGAAAGAAGCCATGCGCACCGCTGAGCGCGGGCTTAAAGTGATCATCGCCGATGGTGAATGCCAATTGGCGCGCCAGCGCCACGTGCGCGCCGAG
>DATARB010000087.1:0-14562 GCA_036264375.1 Pseudolabrys sp. | reverse complement strand
GGGGTCTTGGCGCTCCCTAGGGGACTCGAACCCCTGTTTTCGCCGTGAGAGGGCGACGTCCTGGGCCGCTAGACGAAGGGAGCTTAGGCCAAGACGCCCCAGATACCCTCGATCCGGCGCCCATGCAAGCGCGGCGCGCGGCCGCCGGGCGGCTTAAGCGCACATTTTAAAGTTGAAGCGGCGCGCCCCGCCGGTGGCCTCCGCGCTGACGTCAGGCCGCCCGCCGCCGGCCGTTGCGGAACGAGAGACGCCGCCTAACGCCGATCTCGGCGCGCTCAGTCGCGAACAAATTTGTTCGTAACGATAAAAAAAGTGCCGTCTTGTCGAAAGTTGTCGTGCGCCCTTAGGTCCATGCTCAAGCGTCATGCTCACACGCCACCAGCAAGGAGCTGTCCCGTGACTGCAAAACCCAAGATCGGCATCATCCTCAGCACGACTCGCCCGAACCGTTTTGCGGACAAGGCGGCGCAATGGTTGTTGAAACTTGCCAGGCAGCGCGAGGAGGTCGAATTCGAACTCGTCGATCTGCGCGACTATCCGATGCCGTTTTTCGAAGAGGTCGCCTCGCCCCTTTACGCGCCGCCGAAGAATGAGGCCGCGCAGCGCTGGGCGCGCAAGATCAGCGAACTCGACGGCTTTCTCTTCGTGACCGCTGAGTACAATCACGGCATGCCGGCCGTGCTCAAGAACGCACTCGACTACGCCTATGCCGAATATAACCGCAAGCCTGCGGCATTCGTCGGTTATGGCGGCGTCGGCGGCGCCCGCTCCGTGGAGCAGTTGCGTCTCGTGCTGGCGGAGCTGCAGGTGGCCACGCTCAGACACGCAGTTCATATCGGCGGCAGCGAGTTCATTGCCATGTTCATGCAGGGCAAGAGCTTCGCCGATTTCCCCTACCTCGATGATACGCTCAAGCCGGTGCTGGACGATCTGATCTGGTGGACGAACACACTGAAGGCCGGCCGCGAGGGCGCGAAGGCGGCGTAAAGTTTTGAGTGCCGCTCCACTCCCCCCGCGCGCGCTTGCGCGTGGTGGGGAGGGGGGCCAAGCAAATCCGCGTATTGCCTCGCATCAAGCCCCCCACCCCGGTTCGCATCGCTTATAGCGATGCGAACCGACCCTCCCCGCCGCTGCGCGGGGGGAGGGTTGAAGGGAGCGCCTCCATTCTCAAATAGATTACCGCCCCGGCGCCAGGCGCACGCTGCCGAGCGGTTTGAGCGTGTTGAGGTCGAACGAGCGCAGCTCGACGGCGCCGCCAACCTCCACCGTCAGCACGATGCGGCCCTCGCCGATCGCTGTGGAGAGCACCTTGGCGCCGGCGGGCAGGCTTGCGGCGGCCTCCGGCACCGGCGGCCCGGGCGGGACGGCCTGCGCGCTTCCCTGCCAGTGAAAAACACGATAGCCGATGACCGCGAGCACCACCGCGAGCGCGATGAAGGTCGTCGCGCTGGCGATCATCATCAGCCGGCGCACTTTTGCGATTGCGGCGGCCGCCTCGGCATCGAGTGGTGTTTCGTCGGACATTGAAAGAGCAGACCCAAGAAGATGACGGAAAGCGCCACCGAGACAGTGACGGTTGCCGCGGACGAAGCCGGGGGACGGCTCGACCGCGTGCTGGCCGCGCGCATCCCGGCGCTGTCGCGTTCGCGCCTGAAGGCGCTGATCCTCGGCGGCCAGGTGAGCGTTCAAGTGACCGTTCAAGGCGCAATCGCGGCGCGCACAGTCCTTGATCCGGCGGCCTCCGTCAATTCCGGCGACACCATCACCGTCACGCTGCCGCCGCCGGAAGCGGCCAAGCCCGCGGGCGAGGATATTCCCCTGGCCATCGTCTACGAGGACGACGCGCTCATCGTTCTCGACAAACCGAAAGGCCTGGTGGTGCATCCGGCCGCGGGCCACGCCACAGGCACTTTGGTCAACGCGCTGATCGCGCATTGCGGCGACAGCCTTTCCGGCATCGGCGGCGTCAAACGGCCCGGAATTGTGCATCGACTCGACAAGGACACCACCGGCCTGATGGTCGCGGCCAAGAACGACCGCGCCCACCGCGCGCTCAGCAAGCAGTTCGAGAACAAGAGCGAAGGCCCGCTCGAGCGCGGCTATCTCGCCTTCGTCTGGGGCGCGCCGGAGCGTCCACGCGGCAGTATCGACGCACCACTCGACCGCCATCCTCATGCGCGTGACAAGCGCGCGGTGCGCGCAGGTGGCCGCGCGGCGGTGACGCATTGGGAGATGGTCGAGCGCTACATCAGCAGCGACGGTAAGCCGATGGCGAGCCTGCTCGCCTGCACTTTGGAGACCGGGCGCACGCATCAGATCCGCGTCCACCTCGCCCATATCGGACACCCGATCATGGGCGACGAGACCTATTCCGCCGGCTTCAAGACCAAGGCCAGCCGGCTGCCCCCCGCGGCCCGCGCGGCACTGGAAAGGCTCGGCCGCCAGGCGCTGCACGCCGAGCGGCTGGCCTTCGAGCATCCAGACACCGGCGAAGTGATGGAATTCGAATCGCCGTTGCCCGCGGACCTCGATGTGCTGCGTGCGGCGCTGTTGGCTAAGACCTAAGGAAGGCGCTCGCTAAGGTCCGGAATGAGCGAGCCTTTTCGCCGGCGCGCGGCCGCCTCTTGAAAAGCGGGAGTGGCGCCCTACATACTTGCGGCATCCCCAACCATACTCATTTCTCCCGAGACACCCCGGAACGTCGGGCGCTTGCGCATGTTCTACCCCTGTAACCAGCGGGACGAGCCCGTTGGCCCAGGCGCAAGCGGCCGAAATAGATCAGCCATCCCAGTTGGTTGGCTGGCTCTGTCCGGGGTGTAAAGCAAAGCACACGGCGACGTGACTGGCGGAACTCTTCCAAACGCCAGGCGGGTCCAGTATGGTGCACTTGCGATCACATCTCGCGGTCGCGAAATGGATGCGCCGTCGGCTCGGGGAGCGGCGGCGACAACCGCCTGCCGTTAACCCGGGGGCAACTTGTAAGGAGGGCGCTATCATGGCCCGTACCGCCGCTATGCCGGCACTCAAGGCCGAATCCGGCCTGTCGCATTATCTCGAAGAAATCCGCCGGTTCCCGATGCTGGAGCCGCAGCAAGAATACATGCTGGCCAAGAGCTGGCGTGAGCACGGCGACCGTGAAGCCGCGCACCAGCTTGTCACCAGCCATCTCCGCCTCGTCGCCAAGATCGCCATGGGCTATCGCGGCTACGGCCTGCCGATCTCCGAGGTAATCTCGGAAGGTAACGTGGGCCTGATGCAGGCGGTCAAGCGCTTCGAGCCGGAGAAGGGTTTCCGCCTCGCCACATATGCCATGTGGTGGATCAAGGCGGCGATACAAGAGTACATCCTGCGCTCGTGGTCGCTGGTGAAGATGGGCACCACCGCCAACCAGAAGAAGCTGTTCTTCAACCTGCGCAAGGCGAAGAGCAAGATCTCGGCGCTCGAAGAGGGCGATCTGCGTCCCGATCAGGTGCAGGTCATCGCCAAGCGTCTCGGCGTCACCGAGCAGGACGTTGTCGACATGAATCGCCGCCTCGGCGGTGATGCCTCGCTCAACGCGCCGATCCGTGACGACGGCGAGAGCGGCGAGTGGCAGGACTGGCTGGTCGACGACTCGCCGAGCCAGGAACGCATCCTGGCCGACAGCGAGGAGAGCGACAATCGCCACAAGGCGCTGGTGTCGGCGCTCGACGTGCTCAACGACCGTGAGCGGCGCATCTTCGAGGCGCGCCGTCTGGCGGACGATCCGATCACGCTCGAGGATCTCGCGGCCGAGTTCGGCGTGTCGCGCGAGCGCGTGCGCCAGATCGAGGTGCGGGCCTTCGAGAAGGTGCAGAAGGCGGTGAAGAACCGTCTCGCCGCGATCGAAGCGCCGCAGGAAACGCCGGCGCTGGCCGCCGTGCACTAAAGCGAGCGGCCAAAGGGCCGTTCGCAACAGATTTGATGATAAGAACTTGATGATTATGGCCGGGCCCAGCGCCCGGCCTTTTCTTTTGTGCGGGGGCGCAACCTTCCTGCTTATCCCTCCCCCGCTTGCGGGGGAGGGTGGCGGGCAAAGCGAGCCGAGTGGGGGCGTCTGCAATCGGCCGCGGTGTAACCCCACCCCCGGCGCTTCGCGCCGGACCCTCCCCTTTTAGGGGAGGGATAGAGAGCGCCCTATTCCGCAGCCCGTCTCGCCGCGACGATCTGGTCCGCGGTGCGGCCGGTCAGCTCCGCCATATGGTCGAACTTGAACACGAACGAGCCGACGCCGGCGGTGGCGGAGCGCACCTCGATGATGAGGTCGCCGATCTCGGCCTCGGGCATCTGCGCGCGCACGCAGTCCCAGCCCGCCCAGCCTTCGCGCGTATCGAAGCCCAGGATCTGCGCACGCCGACCGGAGAGGATGGCGTTCATCTTCGCCGTCGCATCGGTCGGGCAGACGATTTCGACCTCATGAATCGGCTCGAGCAGCACCGGCTGGCATTGCGGCAGGCCTTCGACCATGGCGATGCGGCCGGCGGTGCGGAACGCCTGGTCGGATGAATCCACCGAATGAAAGGAGCCGTCGACCAGCGCCACCGACAGATCGACGACGGGGAATCCGAGCGGGCCGTGCGTGAGTGCATCGACCACGCCCTCCTCCACCGCCGGAATGTAATTGCGCGGCACCACGCCGCCGGTGATGCGGTCCTCGAATTTGAACCCGGAGCCGCGCGGCAGCGCCTTGATCTCCACCACCACGTCGCCGAACTGGCCGTGGCCACCCGACTGCTTCTTGTGCCGGCCGCGGATGCTGATCGGCTTGCGGATGCTCTCGCGATAGCCGACCGACGGCGGCCGCGTCGACACCGGCACCGCGTAGCGTTCCGCGAGCCGCTCGGCCGTAACGCGCAGATGCATCTCGCCCTGCCCCCAGATCACCACCTCGTGGTTCTCCGGATTGTGCACCACGATGAGCGAGGGGTCCTCCTCGGTGAGCTTGTTCAAGGCCTGGCCGAGCTTGACGTCGTCCTTGCGCTCCCGCGCCTGCACGGCGATGGCGAGCACCGGCGGAAAAGGCTTCACATCGACGAGCGCGACGTGCGGCGTTTTGCCGGTTGAAAGCGTGTCGCCGGACTTGGCGTGGTCGAGCTTGCCGAACGCAACGGTCTCGCCGGCCGTTGCCTGAGCGCGCTTCTCGAAATTCGTCCCCATCAGCTTGAATACGCCTGAGACGCGATCCGCCTCGCCCGACGGCCTGTTCAAGAACGTGCCGTCGCCGGCGCTGCCGGCGAGCAGACGCGTGACCGACATCTTGCCGCCGTGCGTGGTGTGGAAGGTTTTGAGCACCAGCGCGATGGCTTCGCTGCCCGGCGTCACGCCCAGCCGTTCGATGGTCTCGGCGACGCCCGGCGCCTCGTGCCGCAGCGCTTTCAAGAGCCGCAGGATGCCGTTCGCGCGCGTCGCGCAGCCGAGCAGCACCGGACAGACGATGCGGTCGCGCAGCTCCTTGGCGAGATCGTCGAAGACTTTGTCGCGCGGCGGCTCGATGTCTTCGAGCAACTGTTCCATGAGCTGGTCGTCGTGATCGGCCAGCGTCTCCAGCATAGTGAAGCGCGCTTCCTTCTTGCGGTCGGCATTTTCGCCGGTGAGATCGACGACTTCCGACGCCGCGTATTCCTTGTAGACAAAGGCGCGCTCCAGCGCGAGATCGACGAAGCCGGCGATGATGTCGCCATTCCAGATAGGAATTTGGCGCAACAGAAGCGGCACGCGCGAGGCGGGCTGCAACAGCTTGATGGTCTCGCGCACACGCTTGTCGGCTTTGTCGATCTTGTTGAGGAACAGAAAGCGCGGGATGTTCTGGTCTTCCAGTTCGCGCAAAATGAGCTGAAGCTGCGGCACTTTCTTTTCGTCGGCTTCACACACCACGACCGCCGCATCGATCGCCGGCAATACGCTTCGCATGTCGTGGATGAATTCGATCGAGCCGGGGCAGTCGATGAAGGTGTAGCTGTCGCCCATGAAGCTGGTCGTGGCGAAGGTCGCCTCGACGCTCATCTTGTGACTGCGCGCTTCCTTGCTCGCATCGCCAAGCGACGTTCCAGCGTCTACCGACCCCTGCCGCGCAACGGCGCCGGTGCGGGCGAGGATCGCTTCGAGAAGTGTCGTCTTGCCGCTTTGAAACGGGCCCACCAACGCGATGCAGCGTGGACCCAGATTTCTCGCGGCATTGGGACTATTGCCGTCTTGTCCCATGATAAGCCTCCCTTACCGGCCGGGAGGTCGGACCAAAATCCCGGCCCTTGTAGGGTATCGTCTCAGGAGACGGGGAGACTGGCAAGTGGCGGTTTTGTCATGGGTCGATCGCCGCGGATGAGGAACCGCACAAGGAACTATCTGATGAAACTCTCGTCGACGATCTCTTTCGCGTCGACCGTCTGCTCGATGAGGCCTTGCGTTTTGTACCATTCAACTTGCCGTTGGATATCCGGAACATCGAGGCGCGCATTCTCGTCCATGGAATAGGCGCCCACCCCCACGGTTGCCGCCGCGCTGCCGATCGGCCGTCCCGGATAGACATAACGTGCGATGATCGTCGCCGCCTCACGCGTCTTTACGTTGACGATGCGTTTGCCGAGGCGATCGATGCGCACCATAGCCGCGTAGTCGGCGGCGCCCCGCTGATAGGCGCGCACGAACTCTTCGACTGCCGCGCGGCGCGTTTCGATCATCTTCGCCGACACGAACAGCGCACCGAGTTGCTGCTGATCGATTTCCGAATACCAGCCGATCAGCTTCACCGGCGCGGAGACCAGAAGCTCGCGCGCGTATTGTGATGGCAGGATCGCGACGTCGGCCTGTCCGGTGCCGACCGCGCGCGCCACGGCGTCGTAGGTCTGCATCGGATTCAGCATCACGCCGTTGACGTCGAACCCCTTGATGCGCGCGATCTGCCCAAGCTGGTAATGAAACTGCGAGCCGACAGCGGTGATCGCGACGGACGCGCTGGCCAGATCCTCGAATTTGCGCACGCCGCGGGCGAAGGCATCGTCGGAGACGACGACCTCGTTGCCCTCAAAGCCGGCTTTCTCGCGGACCTGGGCGGCGACGATCTTGATGAGTCCGCGGCCGGCATAGTTGAAAGCCGCAGGCGTGAAGGCGGCGAGGCCGAAGTCGGCGGTGCCGGCGGCGGCGGCATCGGCCACCTCCTTGTCCGACCGGTAGGCCGTCACATCGACGCTGAGCCCTTCGGCCTTGAAGTAATCTTTGGCCATTGCCAGAAATAGCGCGCCGTTCGCTGTCAGGCGCCGGGTGCCGATGGTTACGCGCGCGCCGGCCGCCTCCTGCGCGGAAGCGCTGACGGTGCCGAGAGCGATCAGGAACACAAGCGCGAGGCTGCGGATAATCATACCGCAGCTTAGCGAACCCGGCTGCGATTGGCTCCGGGCCACCTCTCCCCGCGTGCGGGGAGAGGTAAGAAAGCGTTACTTCAGGTTGCCGCAGAACCGTTGGATGCGGCTGCAGGCCTCTTCCAGGTCTTCGGTCTTGGTGGCGTAGGAGATGCGGAACGCCGGGCCGAGGCCGAAGGCCGAGCCCTGCACCACCGCAACGCCTTCCGCTTCCAAGAGTTCGCTGACGAAATCCTCGTCGGTGGCCAGCGTCTTGCCGGTCGGCGTGGTGCGGCCCATCGTGCCGGCGCAGGACGGATAGACGTAGAACGCGCCCTCCGGCGTCGGGCACTTGATGCCGTTCGCCTGGTTGAGCATCGACACCACGAGGTCGCGCCGCTCCTTGAAGATCGTGTTGTGTTTGGCGATGAAGTCCTGCGGACCGTTAAGCGCCTCGACCGCTGCCCATTGCGACACCGCCGCCGGGTTCGACGTCGATTGCGACTGGATCATCGCCATCGCCTTGATCAGCGGCTCCGGCCCGCCCGCATAGCCGATGCGCCAGCCGGTCATGCAATAGGCCTTCGAGCAGCCGTTGATCGTGAGCGTGCGATCGTAGAGCGACGGCTCGACCTGCGCCGGCGTGAAGAACTTGAAGTCGTCATAGACGAGGTGCTCGTACATATCGTCGGTCATGACATGCACGTGCGGATGCTTCACCAGCACGTCTGTGAGCGCCTTCAATTCGGCGTGCGTGTAGGCAGCGCCGGTTGGATTCGATGGCGAGTTGAGCAGCAGCCATTTTGTCTTCTGCGTGATCGCGCGCTCGAGCTGAGCCGCTGTGATCTTGAAGCCGCTCTCCATGCCGCACACGACCTCGACCGGCGTGCCGCCGGCGAGCAGCACCATGTCGGGATAGCTCACCCAGTACGGCGCCGGGATGATCACCTCGTCGCCCGGGTTCAGGGTCACCATGAAGGCGTTGTAGAGCACTTGCTTGCCGCCGGTGCCGATCGTGATCTGCGACGGCTTGTAGTCGAGCCCGTTCTCGCGCTTGAACTTCTTGGCGACGGCGTCCTTGAGTTCGGCAATGCCGTCGACATTGGTGTACTTGGACGCGCGTCCACTCTCGATGGCGCGGATCGCCGCCTGCTTGATGTTGTCGGGCGTGTCGAAGTCCGGCTCGCCGGCGCCCAGCCCGATCACGTTGCGACCGGCCGCTTTGAGCGCGCGCGCCTTGTCGGTGACGGCGATCGTCGCCGACGGCTTGATGCGCTTGAGGTGGTCCGCAAGGAAGGCCATGGAATGCTCCAGATTTGGCGCCTGAACAGGCATATTTTTCAGTGTGATAGTGGCCCAATGGGGCAACAGCAAGTCGCAAAGAATGATGAATTGATCAAGCTTGTTGATGGGGCATTTTCACTCCTGCCGCACATTCTCTCTCCGTCATTCCCGGGAGGCAGGCCCGGAATGACCTCCGGATAGGGACCGTTAATTCCACCCTGCTAATCCCGGCCGCATGGCTGCCTTGATCGAAACCCTGCGCTCCGGCGCCTGGCTCACCGCCGAACGGATACGGCTGGTGGCCTTTGGCGTGCTCGCCGCCGGGCTGATCGGCGCGGGATTCCTCATCGCGACCTCGAACGGGCTCAATGACCGCCTCGGACGACCGCTCGGGACCGACTTTTCCAACGTCTACGCCGCCGGGACCTATGTGCTCGACGGCGAGGCCACCGCGCCCTTCGATCCGCCGCGGCAGTACGCGCGCGAGCAGGCGATCTTCGGCGCCAAGACCGATTTCTACGGCTGGCATTACCCGCCCTTCTTCCTCGGCCTCGCCGCGCTCCTGGCCCTGATGCCCTATGGCCTGGCACTGGCAGTCTGGCAGGGCGTGACGCTGGTGCTCTACGTGCTGGCCATGAGGGGGATCCTCTTCATCCCTCCCCTGAAAGGGGAGGTTGGCTCCGCGCGCAGCGCGGAGACGGGTGGGGTGGAATCGCGATCCGACAAAGCGCCGCCACCCGGCCAGCTTCGCTGGCCACCCTCCCCCGCAAGCGGGGGAGGGATAAAGAGGTTGTCGCTCCTTCTCACCCTCGCCTTCCCCGCCGTATTCGTGAACCTCGGTCATGGCCATAACGGCTTCCTGACCGCGGCGCTGATGGCCGCGGCGCTCATCCAATTGGACAGGCGGCCGGTGCTCGCCGGCATCCTGTTCGGATGCCTCGCCTACAAGCCGCAGTTCGGCGTGCTGATCCCGCTGGTGCTCATCGCCGGCGGATACTGGCGCACAGCCTTCGCCGCCACGATCACGGTCGTGGCGCTCGCGCTCGCTGTCACGCTCGCCTTCGGCGTCGATGTCTGGACCGCCTTCCTCGCCTCGACCAAGTTCACGCGCATCGTCGTGCTCGAGCAAGGCGACACCGGCTGGTACAAAATCCAGAGCGTATTCTCCGTCGTGCGCATGTGGGGCGGCAGCGTGCCGCTCGCCTACGCTTTGCAAACTGCGGTGACGCTCATCGTCGCAGCCACGCTCGCGCTGCTCTGGCGCAGCCGCGCGCACTTCCCGCTCAAGGCCGCCGCGCTGGCGATCGGCACCATCCTCGCGACGCCCTACAGCCTCGACTACGACCTGATGCTGCTCGCGCCCGCGATCGCCTTTCTCATCACCGACGGGCTCATGCGCGGCTTCGGCCCATATGAAAAAACGATATTGGCGCTCGTGTGGATCGTGCCGCTGGTCGCGCGCGCCGTTGCGCAGGCAACACTCATTCCGCTTGCGGTTCCCGTGATGCTGCTCTGCTTCATAATCGTGTTGCACCGCGCCATACGCGGAACCACTCCCTCTGCAAATCTGTGGCCTTTTGCTGCCCACACTCTAAAATAGCAGCATAAGAGTCGCAGCAGCGGCCACCGCCATTCGCAGGGAGTGCGCGCCATGACGCTCAGCAAGGAGCAGCTCACAGCATTTGACGAACAGGGCTACGTCTTCTTCCCCAATTGTTTCTCCGAAGAAGAGATCGCGCTTTTGCGCGTGGAAGCCGACAACATCCTCAAGCTCGATCGTCCGGAAATCTGGCGCGAGAAGACCGGCGCGCCGCGCACCGGATTCGCCGCACACACATTCAGCCGGGTGTTCAGTCTTTTGGCGCGGCATCCGCGCCTGGTCGAACCGTTGCGGCAATTGTTCGGCGAAGAGGTTTACGTCCATCAATTCAAACTCAACGCCAAAGCCGCATTCGAAGGCGATGTCTGGCAGTGGCATCAGGACTACGGCACGTGGCAGCGCGACGACGGCATGCCGGAACCACGCGCGATGAATATCGCCGTGTTTCTCGACGAAGTGATGCCGATCAACGGGCCGTTACTGCTGATTCCGAAAAGTCACAAAGGCGGCGTCTTCGCGGCCGGACATGACAAAGCGACGACGTCTTATCCGCTGTGGACGCTCGACAAGGACACGGTGACGCGGCTCGCGCAGGAAGCGGCCGGGGCGGACGGCGTTGGCATCGTGGCGCCGACAGGAAAGCCCGGCTCGGTGCTGATGTTCCACGGCAATCTGGTGCATGCCTCACCGCCGAACATCACGCCCTACCCACGCAAGATTGTGTATCTGACGCTGTGCGCCGTCTCGAATCACATCACCAAATTCACGCGGCCTGACTTCATCGCGCATCGCGACTTCACGCCGATCGTGCCGGTTGACGACGATTCGTTGGTGGAATACGCGCGGGCGCATCGCGTGGCGGCGGAATAAAATTCTTGTATCGGCGCTTGCGCTAGCTGCGGCGTTTTGACGACAGCCTCGCATAAGAACAAGTCGTAACGATTCGTTTCGTCGCGGTCATTGAAATGCCGGACTCGAATTCCTTTATCTGCCGCATCGAGCGGTAACGCATGATGCCGAGATTAGGGGAATGGTTTCGGGTAACATTGTGCGCGAAGGGAAGTTGGAAATGTACACCCTGTATTCGATGCAGCGATCCGGAAACAGCTACAAGGTCCGCTTGGCCCTGGCGCGGCTCGGCATTCCCTATCGTCTTGTCGAGGTCGACATCCTCAAAGGCGAGAGCCGTACACCGGAATTCCTCGACAAGAATCCGAACGGCCAAGTGCCGCTGCTCGAAGTCGCGCCCGATCGTCACATCGCCGAGTCGAACGCCATCCTTTGGTATGTCGCCGGCGGCTCGATGCTGGCGCCGGAGGATCGCATCGCGCGCGCCGAGGCGCTGCAATGGATGTTCTTCGAGCAGCACAGTCTCGAGCCGAACATCGGCGCGGCCTATTTCTGGCTCAACCTGATCAAAGGCGGCCGCGAGCTGCAAAGCCATGCCCTCGAAGATTGGACGGAGAACGGCTATCGCGCCTTGAGCGTCATGGAGATGCACCTGTCGAAGTACCCTTATTTCGTCGCCGGGCACTTCACCATCGCCGACATCGCCCTCTACGCCTACACGCATGTCGCCGAGCAGTGCGACTTTGTCCTGTCGCGCTATCCGGCTGTGCGCGACTGGCTCGACCGCATCGAGGGGGAGCCCGGCTACGTCCCGATGGCCTGGCAGCCCGAGCTGCTCGCACCCGCGCAGTAGAATATTACCCCCTCCCCGCGCGGAAGCGGTGAGGAGGCGCGAGAAGCGCGCGTTTACCCTTCATTAACCGTGGCCACGAAAACGCCCCCGTTCGTCTTTCGGACCGCCGCATTCGGGACGAACCGCCGCCGGTTTCCCCCTCCAGCGTAACTCGGTTGGAACA
The DNA here is from genome assembly GCA_036264375.1 of Pseudolabrys sp. Lineage (GTDB taxonomy): Bacteria > Pseudomonadota > Alphaproteobacteria > Rhizobiales > Xanthobacteraceae > Pseudolabrys. Next base: position 2,461 of record DATARB010000087.1, on the reverse strand, counting down.
AGTGATTCGTTTGCACGTTCTGGTTATGTCATGTGGAAACGCACCGAAAGCACAGGCTTCACGCCACCCCTGACGCGCCGGCTCGGTCGCGAGCGCCGTACTGTGGCCCTGGCCGAACTGGTCGCCAGCATTTCCCTCGCCCTTGCCACCGTGGTCGCCGCTACGGCCGTGACGGTCGGTATCGCTAGGGCGGACGTGGCCACCAACATCATCGACAATGAGAGCAGCTTCTTCGCAGTGGCCTTGCTGCTCGGGGTCGCCTTTATTGCCATCGGCGGCTTCGCCGCGCTTCCGCACTTCCACCTCCCCCATCTCCCGCGCCGCACGCGGCGGGGCTGAGGCGGCGTTCGAGTCGCCCCGGGCCGGCCAAGGGCCGGACCCGGTTGCCCGCGCATGAGGACGGAGAGGCCGTGCCCCCGGCGCAGATTTGGCGGCGAGGCGCCTGTCCACCGTCAATGCGCGGTGATACCGGCCTCCTTGATGATCGGCCACCATTTGGCGGCTTCGGCGCGCTCGAACTTATCCAGCGCTTCCGGCGTCTGCTGCTCCGGCGGGTAAAGCTCCTGGGCCAGCCCGATAAGCTTCTGGCGGATCGCCGGATCGGCCAGAGTGGTCTTCAGCGCTGCGTTGAGCTTGGCGACGATCGGCTTCGGCGTCCCTTTCGGCACCCACACCGCATGCCAAAATGAGAAATAGAACCCGGGCAGCCCGGCCTCGTCGGTGGTGGGCACATCGGGGGCGGTTTCCAGGCGCGTCTTGGCCGTGACAGCGAAGACTTTGATTTGCCCGGCCTTGGCCTGCTCCATGGACACAGCCGGCGTGTTGAGCAGCACATCGATCTGCCCGGACACGATCGCCTGCGTCGATTCGCCGGCACCGCGATAGGGAATCATCTGCATCGGCGAGTTGATCGCCTTCTGAAACAGGATGCCGCTGACATGGCTCGGCGAGCCGACGCCCGAATTGCCTTCGGTCGCCTTGCCGGGATTGGCCTTTATCCAGGCGATCAGTTCTTTCAAATTATTGGCCGCAAGCGAACTGCGCGACACGATCAGGAACGGCTGGGTCGCGATCAATCCGACCGGTTCCAGATCGTTCAAGACATCGAAATTCAGCTTGTAGATGGCGCCGCTCGCGATGTTGGTGCCCCATTGGCCAACCAGGATCGTGTAGCCGTCCGATGCCGCGTGCGCAACGCGGCCGACACCGATGGTGCCGCCGGCGCCGGAGAAGTTTTCGACGACGATCGTTTGGTGAAGCGCCTGGCGCAGGCCCTCGCCGATGAGGCGCCCGATGACGTCGGTCGAGCCGCCGACGCTGAGCGGAATCACCAACGTGATCGGCCGCGACGGATAGTCGTCGGCCGCCGCAGATCCAGCCAGGCCCATGATGCAGGCCAGAGCCAGCAGTGCTTTTTTCATTTCGTTCTCCTCCCTAATGAATAAAAGATGGCATGGTTGCGCGGTGCCGACAAATGCTCTGGTAATTTTCGATGAGCGGAAAACCGGCGGCCCTATCGCGCGTTAGCGGATGGGACATGGAGAGGATCATGGCATCTCGGTTTCTCGCGGCTGCGATGCTCATTGGTGCCGCGCTCGGCAGCGCGCCCGCCGCGGCGCAGAAATTCCACACGTCCGCCGGCGACATCACGGTGTCCACGGTGGCGGACGGGTTAGCGTATCCCTGGTCGCTCGCTTTCATGCCTGACGGCCGCATGCTGGTGACCGAGCGGGCTGGCCGCATCCGCATCGTCTCGCGCGACGGCAAACTGTCGAAACCGTTCGACGGCGTGCCGAAGGTCTTTGTCTCGGGCCAGGCCGGCTTGATGGATGTCATTCTCGCGCACGACTTCGCCCAGTCACACTCGATCTATTTCTGCTACGCCGAGCCGGTGAGCGGCGGCGGCCGCATCGCTGTCGCGCATGCCGAACTCGTCGAGGGCGATGCGCCGCATCTCGACGATGTCACGACCATCTTCCGGCAAAAGGGGCCGCCATCCGGCGGGCTGAATATCGGCTGCCGCATGGTGCAGGCGCCGGACAACAACTTGTTCGTCACGCTCGGCGACCACTTCGCAGCCAAGGCCGACGCGCAAAGGCTCGACAACGCCATCGGCAAGATCGTCCGCATTGGGCCGGACGGATCGGCGCCGGCCGGCAACCCATTCGCCGATCGCCCCGGCGCGCTGCCGGAGATCTGGGCCTACGGCATTCGGAACGCCCAAGGCCTTGCCTTCAATCCCACGACTGGCGCGCTCTGGGAACAGGAGCACGGACCGATGGGCGGCGACGAAATCAACATCATCGAGCGCGGGGCAAATTACGGCTGGCCGATCGTCAGCTTCGGCCGCAACTACGATGGCTCGCCGGTCGGCGAAGGCAAGCAGCACGCGGCGGGCATGGTCGATCCTATCTGGCACTGGACGCCGTCGATCGCCCCGTCCGGGATGGCTTTCTACACC
>DATARB010000344.1:0-9657 GCA_036264375.1 Pseudolabrys sp. | reverse complement strand
CCGGCAGAACTGCGCGAAATCGCTTTCCTGGAGATCCCCGGGCTTGGCGTGCATCGGATCTGGTGGGTCGGCGGACGCTACGCCTACCTCTCCGCCCACATGGAAGGCTTCACCGACCACATCATGGCGGCGATCGATGTCTCCGACCCCGCACGCCCTACCCTCGCCGGCCATTGGTGGCTGCCCGGCATGTGGCAGGCCGGCGGCGAAGAACCGCAAGCGCCCAAGGGCAAACGCTGGGCCGCCCATCATGCGATTGTCGCCGGCAATCTCGCCTATGGCGCCTGGCGCGACGGCGGGCTCACCGTGCATGACGTCAGCGATCCCGGCCGGGCGCGCCTCATCAGCCACGTGAACTGGTGCCCGCCTTTCGGCGGCGGCACGCACACGCCGCTGCCTTTGCCCGACCGCAACCTGCTGGTCGTCGCCGACGAAGCAACCGCCGGCAACTGCGCCAACGGCATCGCCTACACCTGGGTGCTCGACGTCCGCGCGCCGGAGAATCCGGTCACCATCGCGACGCTGCCGACGCCGCGCGACGAAGACTTCTGCGCCAAAGGCGGCAAGTTCGGTCCGCATAACCTGCACGAGAACCGGCCAGGGTCTCTGCAGCGATCCGATTTGATCTTCGCCACCTATCACAATGCCGGCTTGCGCGTGTTCGACATCAGCAATGCATTCGAGCCGAGAGAGGTCGCCTATTACGTGCCGCCGCCGCCTGAGAAGCTGGTCGACTTCCGCCCGAACGCCGCCAAGGTGATCCAGTCCTGCGACGTGTTCGTGGACGCAAACGGCGTCATGTATGTCACCGACACCAATGCTGGGCTCTATATCCTGCAATACGAAGGGCCGTAATCGAACGGCGATCATGGAAACGACGGAGTGCTGAAAGTATGACGGACAAGTTCGGGCGTCTCGCCCTGCACATGTGGACGATCGACACCACGCCTTTGAAGACGGCGCTCGAGGCCGCCAAGCAAGGCGGCTTCGATGCGGTCGAATTGCGCCGCACCGATTTCAAGCGCTGCTTCGATGAGGGCATGAGCAACGCACAGGTGCTCAATCTAATCCGCGCCAGCGGCATTCCGGTCGGCGTGCTCGGCGTCGAATATGGCTGGCTGTTCGCGACCGGCGAAGAGAGCAAGCGGCTATTCAAGGTGTTCCGCGAGTCCTGCGAGAACGCGGTCACGCTCGGCTGCGATACGCTGATGAGCGCGCCGGGACAGGTGAACGGGACGATCAAGGACGCGATCCGGTATCTCAAGGAAGCCGGCGACATCGCCGCCGAATACAATCTCAAGCTCGGCATCGAATTCAATTCGCAGCATGACGTGCTCAACAGCCTGCCGGTGCTGACCGAACTGATCGAAGGCGCCGACAAGCCGAACTGCGGCTATCTCATCGACGCCTATCACTTCACCCGCAGCGGCGCCGGCGGGCGCGGCTTCGAGAACGTGCCGGCGGAGAAGATCTTCTGCTTCCAGTACAGCGACGTGTCGCCCAATCCCGTCACCGGTGTGCGCCGGCCGACGGATCGTCTCGCGCCGGGCAAGGGCATCGTGAAATGGCGCGAGATGCTCTCTCTGCTCGCCGAGAAGAATTACACCGGCTACCTCAGCTACGAAGCGCCAAATCCCGAACTGTGGGAGCGTTCGCCCTACGACGTTGCGCGCGAGGGCGTCGAGCTCACGCGCAAGCTCATCAAAGACGCCGTCCCTGCTTATCAAGCGTGAGGAAACAATGACCGCAACGACCACCGATCCGCTCTTCGCCGGCCTCAACGACCGCTCCATTACCGAAATTCCGAAGACCGTCGAAAAGCAACGCTACGTCACCAGCGTCGCGCCAATCGCCGCCAATCCCGGCAAATGGATCGAGCAGCCGCGTCTGCCGATCCCGACCGGCGAACATGCGGTGATCGAATGCCAGGGCAAGATCCACGTCATCGCCGGCTACGCGCGCCATCGCGTCGACGGCAACTTCCACCAGGTGTTCGATTCCAAGACCGGCACGTGGGAGCTGAAGGCGCCCTTCCCGATTCCGTGCAATCACGTCGCCGGCGTCTCCATCGGCGACAAGGTCTATACCTTCGGCGGCTTCATCGAGCAGAACCGCTGCCCCCATTCGAAGTGCTTCGTCTACGACACCAAGACCGACACCTGGTCGCCGATCGCCGTGCTCGCGCGGCCGCGCGGCGCGATCTCCGCCGTGGTGCTCGACGGCAAGATCCATCTGCTCGGCGGACGCGATGTGCGCTCGGTCGAGTGGCACGAGATCTACGATCCGGCGACGGACAAGTACACGTTCCTCGGCGGCATGCGCGGCTCGACCGGCACCCAACCCTTCGTTGGCCAACGCGACCACATGGGCGTCGTGGTGGTGGATGGAAAAATTCATGCCATCGCCGGGCGTATGGATTCTTACGACTTCAACACATCGCTGAATGCCGTCTACGATCCGAAGACCGACGGCTGGACCTTCCGCGCACCACTGCCGACCGCGCGCAGCGGCGTTTCGGCCGTGTACATCAACGGCAGGATTGTGGTGTTCGGCGGCGAGGCCACCGGCCGCGTGTTCGGCACCAACGAGGCCTACGATCCGAAGACCGATAGCTGGGAGGCGCTGACGCCGATGGCAATCCCGCGCCACGGCCTGCATGGCGCGACGGCGGCGGTCATCGGCAACATGGTCTATGTGCCCGGCGGCGGCCCCGTTCCCGGCGGCCAGGTGCAGGGCGCCTACCACGACGCCTTCACCTTCGGCTGAGAGCAGAGTCAAAAAAGAAGCGGCCGCCCTCGTAGGGCGGCCGCTTCGCATAAGTCTTATTGTGTAATCCTATCGCGCCGGTCGCAGATCGAGTTCGGCCACGCCAGCGGCGACGTTCAGGCCTTCCTGCCCCTGCACCGACAGCGGCTGTAGCGTCACAGTCCGGTTCGAGCCGCCGACCAAGACATTGGCGCCGACGCCCGCGCCGACCGTCGCCTCGGCGGTCGCGCCGCCGTAGTGCCCAGCCAGCGCGCCATGCCGCCGCGAGGTCGGTGCATAGACGGCCCAGACCATCCGGCCGCCGGACGTGGCGCCAATGTCCAGACCGAATTTGCTGATCGAGCCGACATAAACCTCACGCGACCCGCGCCGCGCAGGCGTGAACATGCAGCTCATGTCCTTCTTCGATCCGATGATCATGCCCATGCCGGCGGAAATATCGCAGGTCAGCGTACCGGCCTTCGTCCGAGCGGGCGCTTGCGCCATGCTCGGAGCAGGAAGAGCCGCGGCCGAAGCGACCGCCAGCAAGGCGAAAGCGCTCAAAGCCTTATTCATTGTGTTTACTCCCTTGCGTAAGGACGACGCGTAACAACGCTAGGGCGAAACACAAGTTCCCCCGATAGAATCGGTCAACGTATCAGTAAATTCAGCGCGGCAGCGCCATCACACGGCTCAGCCCGACTAAGCCACGCAACGGCCGGGAAAATTGGCCTGCGCGGAAGCCGACAGCGGACTGAAGGCGGGATCGCATCCGACAAGAACCTTCGCGGGCTTGGTGATGCTCGGACGTTTGGCGAGAGCCGAGGGCAAAACAAGCATGTCGCTTTTGTGCGTGCGATCGACGGATTGCATCGTCGCGCCAGGCTCCACGGTCGGCCAAGCCTTCACGGGCAAACGCAACCCGATCGGGGGTGCAATGAAGTCGAGCGCAAAGATGACCATTGCGCCTACGACCAGATATGAAATGAGACCACGCATGTGCTCACCGGTGTCGCATCACGCCGGCGTAACAGTCGGCTCCCGCCGCGTGAGGTGCGAGGGAAACGGCGAATTAAGACTTATGTTCCTGGAGCACCGAAGGGCTATCGTTCACCTTGCCGCGAGGATCTGGCTCGCCGGTATTACGATGTGACAGTGCAGCCCGTCGGGATTGAAATCGAGATTGACCTCGGCATCGAGCGCGCGCGCGAGATTGCGCTCGATCACGATGCTGCCGAAACCTTTTTTGCGGCGGTTCTTGACCTTCGGCCCAAGCTCCTCGCGCCAATCGAGCACCAGCGCCTGGCCGCCGGAATTCTCATGCCGGTCCCACGTAATGGAAACGTGTCCGCTGGGCACGGACAGCGATCCGAAACGGGCTGCGTTGACGGCCAGTTCGTGCAAGGCAAGTCCAAGGTTTTGCGCCGCCTCGGGTTTTAGCGCCACCTCCGGCCCGCCGATCGTGATCTGCTTACCGTCATTGGCGATGTAGGCGGAGAGCTGCGAGCGCACCAATTCATTGAGCGAGGCGCCATACCAGCTTTCGCGTACCAAGAGGTCGTGTGACGCAGCCAGCGCCTGCAGGCGCGCGCCGAACTGATGCAGGAAGCTGTCGATCGAACCGGCGTGATGCGCGGTCTGCCGCGCCATGGCCTGGATGACAGCGAGCAGGTTCTTGGAGCGATGGGTGAGCTCGCGCAAAAGCAGGCGCAGGTGCGCCTCGCCTTCCTTCCGTTCGGTGACATCCACGGAGGCACAGGTGAGGCCGACGATCTCGCCGGCGTCGTTGCGCAACGGCTCGATGTGCAGATCGTGCCAGCGCGCGCCCGGCCCGTCTTCGACCGTGACTTCGATGCGGCGCGGCTGTCCAGCGGCGAGGACCTCCCGCTTCAAGGCGACCATGGCGGTAGCCCCTTCGGAGGGGAAAAGCTCCTCGTCGGTGCGGCCAAGAATGTCCTGGATCGAGCGGCCGAACATCGGGTTGCTGATCGAGGTGTAGCGAAGATCGCGGTCCTGCGTGTAAACGGCCACCTGCGACCCGCGCAATGCGGTCTCATAGCGGGTGAAGCGTGCGCGCAAAAGGTTGAGTTCCCGCGACTGCGCATTCACCTGCGCTTCAAGCAGTTCGCGTTCTTTCTTCAGTTTGGCGAGTTCGGATTCATCGCCCCCCGACACGGCATGCACCATGGGATTCTCAGCACTTTCGCGCGGTGGGCGCCGCTTCGCGCCAGCGTAGGCTTCCGGAGCCCGCGGGTCGATTGGCTTCATGAACACGGACATCAAACGGCCTGTCAACAGTTGGGACCACAATTACCCCGCTGAATACCCCCCCGGCAATTTGCACGGCCAGAGAATGACTTAACGTTCGCGTATGAAGTCCGTTGCATGTGTCACCACAATTTTGCGTCACTGACCCATTTTAAGTCACTGGCACAAAAGCGACGGCCGATTGCCACGCCCGACAGACTGGAACTTTCTGCCGGACCTCACGTTCTCGATTCAGGGTTTCAACCTGTAGTCCAGCGATCGAGGTAGGAAATGACCAGCCGTGCAGCCAAATCGGCGGCCGCCGAAGAAATCGCCGCGATCGAAGATCTGATGAGCGACCTGGAGAAGCGGCTCCGTCGCCTTTCCGGAGCCGCGCGTAACGAAGCGTCAGGGGCTTCGGACGAAGTGGGAGACTTTGTCAGCGAAGCGCTGGAGCGCATCAAAAAGCGCGTGCGCGAAAGCGCTGTCGGCGTGACGGAGTCGGTTGCCGCCGAAGCCTCGCGTCTGGGCAACGACGCATTCAAAAGGCTGACCGACGAGGTCGAGCATCGCCCTCTGGTTATGCTGGCCGTGGCGGCCGGCATTGGATTTCTCGTTGGCCTCGCGAACCGCCGCTAGCACCATGCGGCTTGATCAGATCGCGACGGCGACCCTAGGGCATCTGCTCGGGCGCCTCCTGTGGCGCGCCTTGATCGCGGCGATGATGGCGATCGTCGCCATTGTGGCGATCTATCAATTCAGCGTCGCGGGCACCTTGGAGCTTACCGAGCGGTACGGGCCGATCCATGCGCACCTGATTGTCGGCGCGATCTACGCCGTTCTCGCGCTCGGCTGCTTTATCGCTTTGTGGGTTATGCGCGCCCGCACAACCGAAACCAGCACGCCTGCACTCGCGCAGGGGCGCGAGATGCAGATCGCGATGCTCATTGAAGCCGTGATGCTCGGCTATACACTGGCGCGGAAAAACGCTTAGCTCGCGCGCCGCTCCCGCCGTTTCGCATTCCGCTCGAAGAACAGCGCCTGACTGAGCACAGCCGACACGGTCGCCGGCTGGAACGGTTTGGCGATGAGGAAGGCCGGCTCCGGCCGCTCGCCGGTCAGGAAGCGCTCGGGATACGCGGTGATGAAGATCACCGGCACTTCGAATGTGCGCAGCATCTCGTTCACGGCATCGAGCCCGGAGCTGCCATCCGCCAATTGAATGTCGGCAAGTATGATTCCCGGCCGCTTGACGCGCGCCAGAGCCACCGCTTCGGTGTGCGTGCGGGCGACACCGAGCACATGGTGACCCAGCCCTTCCACCAGTCCCTCGAGATCGAGCGCGATGAACGTCTCGTCCTCGATGATCAACACATCGGTCGCGATCTCGGCCGCCAGCTCGCGCCCGGATTCTTCCACGAGATCGCGCAACGTCGGCACGTCGGTATCCAGCACCTTGGCCGCGTCGTCCTCCGACAGCCCCTCAAGTGCGATGAGCAGGAAGGCTTGGCGGGGTTTTGGCGGAATCTGCGCAAGATGCCGTTCAACCGGCTGATTGGTGTCAGCCGCCCCCGGCACCCCGTTTACGGCCACAGAATTCCAGATTTTCGTGAACAGCTTATAGAGCGCAATCCGGGTCGAGCTGCTGGTTTCCAGCACCTTCGGGTCCTGAATCAGCGCCTCCAGCGTCGCCGCCACATAGGCGTCGCCCGAGGATTGGCTGCCCGAGAGGGCCCGCGCATAGCGGCGCAGATACGGCAAATGCTGTGCAACTGCTTGAGATGTCGACAAAAATCCCTCCCGAACCAATGTGAGCCCGCCTCGGCGGCTCCCATGCCCCCGATTCTGTACCGCGCCAACGCGAGGGGCTCAAAAAAGTTCCGAGAGCCTGGAACCATATGGCACGTCATGGGTTTTGAATGAACACAGAGGGGGTACCCATGCCCTGCCGGGGCGGGGAATGGGGTCTAATGATGGACGAGCGAAAACCGGTGGGACAGCAGAAGCCGATGGAAATCGCGGCGACCCGCAAGAAATCTAGCGCGAAGCCCGCAAAATTGGGGCGCGAAGTTCAGGCCCGTCTCGGCCAGCAACTACGTGCCATGTACGACGAGGTCGTGAGCCAAGGGGTACCGGACCGGTTCTCGGATCTGCTCAACCGCCTCGACGACAATGGAAGCAAGGACAGGCAGTGATGCCAATGGACGAATCCGTCCGTAATGCCGTTCTCGGCGCAGTACCCAGCCTCCGCGCCTTCGCGATCTCGCTCTGCGGGAACGTGGATCGCGCCGATGACCTGGTTCAAGAGACGCTGTTGCGCGCGCTCGCCAACATCGATTCTTTCCAGCCCGGCACCAACATGTCGGCGTGGCTGTTCACCATTCTTCGCAACCATTTCCGGTCGGAATACCGGAAGCGGCGGCGTGAGGTCGAGGACAGCGACGGACACTATGCCGAAACGCTGAAATCGCAGCCGGAGCAATACGGCCAGGTCGAATTTCGGGAATTCCGCGAGGCCTTGGCACAATTGCCCTCCGATCAGCGCGAGGCGCTGATCCTGGTTGGCGCATCCGGCTTCTCCTACGAAGAAGCCGCCAACATCTGCGGCTGCGCGGTGGGCACCATCAAGTCGCGCGTCAATCGCGCGCGCACGCGGCTGGCCGAATTGATGTCCATCGCTGGCGTCGACGATTTCGGCCCCGACGAACAGACCCGCGCGGTGCTCGCCGGCGGGGAGTGACTTCCTCACTTGGTCAGCCGGCCCTTCCCGCTCTCATCGCAGCGCGCATGAGCTGTGCTGTCCGAGGCATGCAGCCAACCGATCGTACCATCTCGTCTGCTCGTCCGGCGTGACGTGAGCATTGGCTCCGCTCGGATTCGGGACGAGATAAACCTGCGTCGCCCCCATGCGCTGATCCTGGAGGCCGAGGGTCGGTAAGCTCGCCGAGCCCCTCAGCGCGCGGTGGACGTGGCGATATCCGGTGACGCCGTGGAAACAGGCGATGCGGGGCCGGCAGCGTCGGAGCTTCGTCAAGAGGTCCTCGACGCCCGCGGCAAATTCAGCAGGCGCAACGTCGCTGGCCTTCGGCGTGGCGCGCTTCACGACGTCGGTGAAGCCGATGCCATGGTCGAGCAGCGCGCGATCATGCTCTGGACCAAGTTTCTCCACGCCGAGCGCCTGACGCGCCCTCGCACTCAAAACCGAGCGCGACAATGCCGGCCAGAACCGGTTCGTCTTCCGCGCAAAATAATGCCCGCGCTCGACTGAAAATGTTGACGGATTGATCCCGACGAAGACGACGTCGAGCTCCTCCTTCAGGAGGTCGGCCAGCGTCTGCCGGGATGGCTGAACAGAGTCGATGGTCATTCGAGGCGGGCTCCGCTGGGGACCGCTTTTTCACCGGGAGACCGTAAGGAAGAAAGGCGCACCGCACAAACGGCCATGATATGGATAATTTTTCTTATTTTCCGCGGCATATTGCGCCTAGGTGAAAGATTTTTCTAGCGTCCCGCCCATTAGGGGCGGCGGACAAGGCGCCGCGACGTTTTTCCGGCGGGCGAACTCCCCGCCGACGATGGAAAGGTTGCGCGATGAGCAATATCGAACAGACACTTCCCCAAGGACACCTGGCTGCGCCGCCGCTGCGCTGGCGCGAGCTCTGGCTCAAGGAAGACTGGTGGGCGATCTGGCTGGGGCTGGGCATCGTCGTCGTCGCCTATGCCTTCTTCGCCAATGGCTCCAGCATCAAGTGGATTGCGGTGACGCCGGCGCGGTGGACGACCTTCTCGCAGCTCACCGCGCACTTCGCCGGAAATTACGATCGTTATCTGGCGCAATTCATCGTCTGGCTCGTCGTATTCTCCGCCGCGCTGACGGCGCTCGGCCACAAGGCTCGCGAGTTCATCCCCTCCTTCATCGTCCTTTACGTATTGTCCGTCGCGATTTTCGCCATCGGCCAATGGGACAAGGCCGTGATCTACAATCTCGAGCCGCCACTGGTTGCGCTCGCGGTGGGCCTCGTGCTCTCAAACGTCATCGGCTTGCCGCGCTGGCTCGACGCCGGCTTCCGCGTCGAGTTTTACGTCAAGACCGGCATCGTTCTCTTGGGCGCGACCTTGCCGTTCACACTCATTCTGTGGGCCGGGCCGGTGGCGATCCTGCAAGCGTCGATCGTCTCGATCATCACCTTCCTGGTGATCTACTGGGTCGCCATCAAGCTTGGTCTCGACAAGCGCCTGGCGGCGACGCTCGGCGCAGGCGGAGCGGTGTGCGGCGTGTCGGCCGCGATCGCGATTGCCGGCGCGGTCGGCGCCAAGAAGGACGACGCACCGATTGCCATCACCATGGTGATCATTTGGGCGATCTTTATGATCTTCGTGCTGCCGTTCGTCGCGCAGGCGCTGCACCTGCCCGCCGGCGTCGGCGGCGCCTGGATCGGCACGTCGGAATTCGCCGACGCCGCGGGCTTTGCCGCCGCGCAGACCTATGGCGGATTCGCGGCGTCCGGAGTCGTCGGCGCCACCGCCTGGCCAGGCGGTCCGGGCCCATACCCTCATCAAGGTCGTCGGCCGCGACGTCTGGATCGGCATCTGGACGCTGGTGCTGTCGCTGGTCGCCGTGACGCGCCGGGAGGTCGCGCAGACCGGCGGTGGCGTCGATGTCGG
>DATARB010000334.1:0-3365 GCA_036264375.1 Pseudolabrys sp. | reverse complement strand
AATGGCCTCGGCGCGCTGGTCGACGCCAACATGCAGCGCTGGTTCACCGAAGGCTTCCGGGCGAGCGCACAAGAGCCGCTTGAACGCATGAAGCAGATGTTCGTGGCCACCAAAGTGCCGGGCTATGTCGGCTGCTGCCAGGCGATCATGGCGATGGATTTCCGCGCCAGCAACGCCAGCATCGCCGCGCCGACGCTGGTGATCGTCGGATCGAAGGACGCGGCAACGCCGCCCGCGGCCGGCGAAGCCATCCAGAAGGCCATCAAGGGCGCCAAGATCGCCAGCCTCGATGCCGCACACATCTCCAATGTCGAACAGCCGAAGCCGTACACCGAGACGGTGCTGAACTTCCTGCTGGGTTAAGGGACACCGCAACGATGGACGAGACAGAACGCCACGAAAAAGGCATGGCGCAGCGCCGCAAGGTGCTGGGCAATGCCTGGGTCGATCGCGCCAACAGCAAGAAGAGCGCATTCACGGAGGAATTCCAGAACTTCATCACCCGTGCCGCCTGGGGCGAGATCTGGACCCGCCCGCATTACGACGAACGCACGCGGCGGGTGCTGGTGATCGGCACCATGCTCGCGCTCGACAAGTGGGACGAATTCCGCATGCACGTGCGCGCGGCGCTCGTCGAAGGCGGCTTCACGCAGGACGACATCAAGGAAATCATCCTGCAACAGGCGATCTATTGCGGCGTACCGGCCGCCAATCACGCCTTCAAGGAAGCCGCCGACGTGATCGCCGAGATCGAGAAGAGCAAGTAGGCAAGCGTTCCGCGCGTCGCCGGCCGGCAATTATTAAGCCGAACCGAAGGCCTCTCTCCGTCATCCTGAGGTGCGAGCGTGCGCAGCACGCAAGCCTCGAAGGATGAACGGCCTCGGCCGTCGCCCTTCGAGGGCCGCGCACGCAAGTCGGGTATAGCCGACTTGCGCATTAGAATGCCGATCTCGCGCAAGCCCGAGATCGGTGCGCGGCGGCCTCAGGGTGACGGGACGAAGGCAGTGCCCACTGCAATCCAGAACAATCGCGCCCTTAAAGTCCGCCCAGCGCGTGGGAGACCGCGGTCAGCTTCTCGGTGACCACAGTCGTATATTCGTGTGCGATGAACCAGGCGAGACTGCCGCGCACGCCCCAGAGCGTGAATGTCGCGATCAGGCGGTTCAACATGAGAGCGTCCTCACCTGGAACGGACTACGGACGCAGTGCCGGACCGGCGGCGGCGGCGCTGACACGGACGACCGGCGTGTCGTCAGCGTTTTCGTCCGTTTCGCCGGCGGCCTCGTCACGCGCGAAGCTGCGTTCGGCGATGCATAGCGCGGTCGCGAAGCAGGCCAGTGCGAGTTGCAGGGTGTACTCGCGGGCGATCTCGGCATTGCTGCCCCACACCGCCGGGCCGACCGAGATGATGCTGATGGCGACAATGAGAATGAGGCCGCCTTCGAGCACCTCGGAGTTTGCGCGGCCGCTGATCATCGAATGGAAGCGGTCGACGACGTGGACGCCGCAGGCGCCGGCGGCGACGAGCTTCACCGCACCGAAGAAAGCGGCGAGCTTGATGAGACCAACCGGCCCGAGCCCGAGCATGCGGCCGATGACGAAGACGTAATCCGCGCGCCAGGCCTCTTCGAGACCATGGTTCGGCGCGGTGAGAATGCGCAGCGCGTCGTATCCCCAGACAAGCGTGAAATAGAGCGCGATCGCCACGATCGTCGCGACAGTCAAAGTGGAGAGTTTCCGCATAAGTTGCTCCTCAAAATTGCAACTCCAGGCGTAATCGCTTCAACTTGCGAGTTCAAAAGAAACCAAACCTTTACCTTACTTCTTAGCCGCTTAACCACGTTACGCGGCCGTTTTATCCACACGGCTGCAAGCAGGAAGCGGGTGGGTTTGCGGAACGCGCGCCATTAGGTCGGGTTGATCAAAGAGCGGAGGACCGGATGGATATGGGAAACATCAGCGGCGCGCTGGAACGCGGCGCCGCCACACGCACGCATCCGCGTCTTGTGCTGCTCGCGACCTCGCTCGGCGTTCTGGTCGCACAGATCGACACGTCCGTGGTCAATCTGGCGCTGAAAAGCATCGCCGCCGATCTCAACGCCGGCGTCACCGCGATGCAGTGGGTGATCGACGCCTATAATCTTGTCTATGCCAGCCTGCTGCTGACGGGGGGAACACTGGGCGACCTCTACGGCCGGCGGCGCATCTTTGCGCTCGGCATCGTCCTGTTCGCCGGCGGCACGTTGCTGTGCGCACTGGCGCCAGATGCCGCGACCTTGATCGCAGGGCGCATCATCAGCGGCCTGGGCGCCGCCTTCGCCTTGCCGATGTCGCTGGTGTTGCTGACGCTTGCCTATCTCGACAAGGAGGCACGCGCGCACGCCCTGGGGATTTGGGCCAGCTGCAATGGGCTCGCCTTCATCATCGGCCCGACGCTCGGCGGCTGGCTGGTCGATACGGTCGGCTGGCGCAGCATCTTCTACGTGACGCTGCCGGTCTGCGCCGCCGCATTGGTGCTGACTTACACCGCGCTCGGCGAGAGCGCCGAGCCGCAAGGGCGCAGGCTCGACCTCCCCGGCCAGGCGCTCGCGATCATCGGGCTCGGCGGACTGGCTTTCGCCGCGATCGAGGGTTCGCACTGGGGCTGGACTTCGCCGGTGATCCTGGCCGTCATTGGCCTCGCCGTGTGCGCGCTCGCCGCCTTCGTGATTGTAGAAGAGCACACGCCCGGACCGCTGCTGCCGCTGGCCTTCTTGCGCCAGCCGGTGTTTTCGGCGGCTCTGGCCGTGGCGGCGCTGATGACCTTCGGCATGTATGCGCTGCTGTTCATCATGCCGCTCTACTTTCAGACCATGCGCGGCGCGAGCCCGCTCGTCGCCGGGTTCGAACTGCTGCCGATGTCGGTGAGCTTCGTCATCGTCTCGCAACTGGTCGGCCATCTCACCAACAGCCTCGGCCCGCGCATTGTGATGACCGCCGGCATGGCCTGCATGGGCGTCGGCGCGCTGATGCTGAGCCGCATCGTGCCTGACACGAGTCTCGTCTTGATCGGCATCGCGCTGTTCGTAGTCGGTATCGGGCTCGGACTGAACACGGCGCCGGTGAACGGCGTCGCCGTCGCGGCCGTGCCGCCGAACCGTTCCGGCACTGCCTCAGGCGTGCTCAACACCGCGCGCATGGTCGGCGCGACGCTGGGCGTGGCGATCCTCGCCTCGATCTTCGCGGCTCACGCCGGTCAACAGGCCACGATGGGCGCTGGCTTCCTGGCGGGCCTGCGCGCCGCGCTCACCGGCAGCGGCGCCGCCGAGTTGCTCGGCGCGGTGATCGCGTTCGCGTTCATCAAGCGCACTTCGCTGGAGGGGAAG
>DATARB010000305.1:0-28576 GCA_036264375.1 Pseudolabrys sp. | reverse complement strand
CCCGGTCTGATTGCTGTCGTCGTCGATCGCCTGCTTGCCGAGAATGACCAAGCCGGGCTTCTCCGCCTCGACGATGGCCTTGAGGATCTTCGCCACCGCCAACGGTTCGACCGCCCCGTCCGTCTTTACCAGGATGCCGCGGTCGGCACCCATGGCGAGCGCGGTGCGGATGGTCTCCGACGCCTGCGCCGGTCCGATCGACACCGCCACGATCTCGGTCGCCTTACCGGCTTCCTTCAGACGGATCGCCTCTTCGACGGCGATCTCGTCGAACGGATTCATCGACATCTTGATATTGGCGAGTTCGACGCCGGAACCGTCCGGTTTGACGCGGATTTTGACGTTGAAATCGACGACCCGTTTCACGGGCACCAGAATCTTCATGATCCCCCATCCCAAAGGGATTGACCAAAGCGGGCGGAAGCTAAAGGCCGTGCCGATCGCATGTCAACGCTCATGCTGCGCCGCACGCTGGCGAAAGATGGCTCCGACGGGGATTTCGCCCATCTAGCGGTTCTGCCCCGGAGCCCAGAGTACGTCCTTGGCGCCTTTCTCGTTGGCGTAGCGCCCGGCGACAAAGAGATAATCCGACAGGCGATTGACGTATTTAAGCGAAGGTTCCGAGACGCCGTCCGCATCCCGGTCCTTGAGCGCGACCATGATCCGCTCGGCGCGCCGGCAGACGGTACGGGCAAGGTGCATATAGGCCGAGGCCGGGCTGCCGCCGGGGAGGATAAAGGACCGCAGCGGCTCCAATTCGTCATTGAGGCGGTCGATCTCGCCCTCCAGCCAGGCTACCTGGGCATCGGTGACCGTCAGGCGGGCCCCGCCGGGGCCCTTTTCCGCCAGGCACAGGTCGGCCTCGGCGTCGAACAGGTCATTCTGAATACGGCCAAGGGCTGCATCCAGGCCCGGATCACCGGCGGTGTGGAGGCGGACCAGCCCGAGTACCGCATTGACCTCGTCGAGGGTGCCATAGGCCTCGACCCGAAGGTCGTACTTCTTCCGCCGCGCGCCGGTGCCGAGCGACGTCGTGCCGTCATCGCCGGTGCGAGTGTAGATGCGGTTGAGGACGACCATGGAAAGCCTCGGTAAACCCTCGGGGGCGCAGCGGACGGCCCCGTTCAGCGATGCATGACCCAGATCGTGGCCATGATGACGATGATGGCGACGAACTGGAGCAGCACGCGCAGCCGCATCAGCTTTTGCGACGTGTTGGGCGAGCCCCCGCGCATCATGTTGAACAGGCCGAGGACCAGCACGATCGCCACCGCAATGATCGCGGCTGGTACGAGATAATGCGACATGAAGCCAGACATAGGAGGGCTTCTAACACTATCGGCCAGACGCGGCCACCCAGCCACCCTCCGGTCTAACAAGCGCCAAAATACAACTTGCAGTAGCGTTCAGGTTGCATTTGCAGTATATTTATACGTGTAACGGGGCGGTCTTGGGGCCATGGAGCTGGGAATTCGGACCCGCACGGCCGGCGCCCTGTCTTATCGCACGGCCAATATTGCCAGCGGTCCGACCCCCCTCCCCCGCGTCGCGAAAGCGCCCGCCGCCCTTGCGGGCTCTGCCCTGGACACGGGTGACGACTACCCGGAGATCGACTGCATTCGCTCGTCGCTCCCCATCGACGTCCTCATGGCAGCGCAAGAACGCGCGGCCACGCTCGGGGTCGGCGCGGATCGCGTCGTCATCGCCAGCGGCGCCATGCGAAGAAGACTATCTGCGCGCGCTGGCACGTTCGCTCGGAGTGCAATTCGACACGCTCGAGTGCGTGTCGCGGACGCGGTGTCAGATCGAAGACCAGCGGTTGATCGAGGCCGCCGCCGCCGGGCTGCTGCCCTTGATGGAGGGGGACGATCTGCGACTTGTGGTCGCGCCGCGGGGCGCGGCGGCACGCCGGTTGACGCAACTGATCAAAGACAATCCCGAGTGGGCACGCCGCCTGAGTTTCACCAGCGCCGATCACCTTAACCGCTTCATTCTACTCGCCGCCGGACAGGCTCTCGCCGAGCGGGCCTCGAACGCTCTCAAGCAAAGATGGCCGGAGCTCGCTGCCGGCACGCCGCGGCCGCCGGGCCGTATCGTCATCGCGACAAGTATCGGCGGCATAGCACTTGCCATCGGCGCACTCGCTCCGGCTGCGACGTTGCTGACCATCGAAGTTCTGTTGGCGACGCTCTTCCTTTCATGGCTGGGCTTGCGGCTCGCGGGCGTCTTTGTCGCTGCGCCCATGCTCAAGCCATTGCGCCACGTGCCGCCTGAGACATTGCCGACCTACAGCATCATCGCGGCGCTCTATCGCGAGGCAGCATCGGTCGATGGCCTGAAGCTCGAGGTCATCCTCGCCGTCGAAGCCGATGACGAAGAGACGCAGGCGGCCATCGCCAAGCGCACGAGCCGTATGCCGGTTACCGTGGTCGCGCGGCTGTGCATCGATAATACAGACGATAGCTGGCTGACCCGGCTGTTCACTGCCGAATATGCCGCGCAGTTTGATGTTTTCCTCGGCGGCCTTGCCGCATTTCATCTGCCTTTGCCGCTCGGCGGCTCATCCAATCATTTTCGCACTGCAATCTTGCGCAAGATCGGCGCGTGGGATCCCTACAACGTCACGGAGGACGCCGATCTCGGCATGCGGCTCGCGCGCTTCGGCTATCGTTCCGGCTTGATCGCATCCACTACCTACGAAGAGGCGCCGGCTGCGCTTGGCCCGTGGCTGCGCCAGCGCACGCGCTGGCTGAAAGGGTGGATACAGACATGGGGCGTTCATATGCGCAAACCTTTGCGGCTTGGGCGCGAACTCGGCTTGCCGGGCTTTCTCAGCGTCCAACTCGTCGTCGGCGGAAACGTACTGGCGGCGCTTGTCCATCCACTGTTTACGGCGGCGCTTATCGACGCTGCCATGCAGGATACATCGCTCTGGCTCCTCGCCATCTATGGCAGCAGCGCTCTGTGTGGCTATATCGCCTCGGTCGCCCTCGGCTGGCTCGGCCTCGCCCGCCGGGGACTCCTCACAAAAGCTTGGGCGCTGCTGCTGACTCCGCTGCACTGGCTGCTGTTGTCGCTGGCGGCCTGGCGCGCGCTTTATCAGCTGATTGTATCCCCTTATACCTGGGAAAAGACGACACATGGCCTGGCGAAGAGTTCGCGGCGCGCCGATCAAACGACGCGGGCGCTGCTTGAGCTCGAACGCCATCTGCGAAACCTTATGGCATCCGGCAATTTGCCGACGCTGCCCGCCGAGATGACGGTGAAACGACCCGTTCGCGTTTACCACATGGCCCAACGCGCATCGTGACCAAGGCAATTTTCTTGGTTAGGCTTTATGGCGTTACACGTTCGAAATTCCGGGGGCCACGGATACTCTTGTGAGTGGCGCGCTCGACCGGTCAAGCGGGCGCAAGAGAACCGCGCCTTGAGGTTTTGGATGACAACGTCGACACCGAATGCCGGCTTGCCGGACGATCGCGCAACGGAGCCGGACCCGAGCGAGGGCTTGCGGCTGATGAAAGCCTTTCTGAAAATTCCGGCGCAAGATGCACGTGCCGCTGTGATCGAGCTGGCCGAGCGTTTGGCTGGGAAGCGGGATCAAACAACAATCAGCCGCCGGTGAAAAAGCCGCCTGTGAACCAGCCGCCGGAATATGTGCCGGCGCGCCGGCCTCAAAGATAGCGCCGCAAGTCGGCGGCCGCCTCGTCGGGCTTGCGATCGAGCTTGAAGGGCGCAACGAAGCGGCCCTGCTTGTCCATCAGGTAAACCAGCGCGGTGTGATCCATGCTGTAGTCGCCGTCCTTCCCGGTCGGCACCTTCTTGGCGTAGACGCGATAGCCCTTCTCCACCGCCTCGATCGACTTCTGGTCGCCGGTGGCGCCGCGCAGATGCGGATCGAAACTCGAGAGATAGTCCTTCATCGCCGCCGCCGTGTCGCGCTCGGGATCGATCGTGATGAACAATGCGTTGATGCGGCCGGCGTCCGGGCCGAGCGCACGCATCACTTCCGACATCTCGAACAGCGTGGTCGGGCAGACATCGGGGCAATGGGTGTAGCCGAAGAAAACCAGAGAGGGCCGGCCCTTGATGTCCTCATCGGTAACCGGCTTCCCGTTCTGGTCGATCAATTTGAACGGACCGCCGATGACGGAGGGCCCCGGCGTCCCGCCGCCCATCTGGCCGGTGGCAAAGAGAAAGACACCGAGAAAGATCGCCAGACCGGCGAGGAAGGCCGACGAAACAAGAGCGATATGCGAGGCGCGTGCCGTCATCTTTTCCAGGACCTTTTGCCGCCGTCAGAAGCACGCGGCCCAGCCGGCCCGCACCGTCTCAAAGAACATCGCGGTGCCGTACCAGGCCCACAGCGCAAGTGTCGCCAGCACCACCATACCAGCCGCAAGGCCGGCCAATATGAGCGGACGCGTCACGATGCCCGTGGATACCACCGTCGGCATTTCGAAACCTCCGAGGCCCCCACACAGCAAATAAAACCGATTGCGCCCCCAGGCAATGCGTCCGGTGCGCGGTAGCCCGCCGCCGCCCGCGTTTACCATGTTGCCAAGCAATCCGATTGATTTTGCGGCTTTTCGGGACTCGCGTTGACTCGCATGGTTAAAATCGGGCTGTATAAAACAACCGTATGCCGCATAGGCACTTAGGACGGGGATGGAGAACGTTATGCGTATCCTTTTGGCGACAGCCGTCATGGTCTCGCTGTTGGCAGCTGGTGCAACGGCTGGGGCCCAAAA
Organism: Pseudolabrys sp.; assembly: GCA_036264375.1. Lineage (GTDB taxonomy): Bacteria > Pseudomonadota > Alphaproteobacteria > Rhizobiales > Xanthobacteraceae > Pseudolabrys. The sequence goes on along the minus strand of DATARB010000305.1, from coordinate 23,825 downwards.
TGCCCAGGCGCCGGCCCCTACCCCGGCGGCCACTCAGGCGAAATGCGACAACCCAAATGCGCTGGGCGTGACGCGCGTGGTCGAGATCGACACCACCGGCGGCCCGGGCTTCGGCTTCGAGCACTTCAAGGCCTATGACTTTCTGCGCGACCACGAGGTGGTTTTGACGTTTGACGACGGCCCATGGCCGGGCCATACGCCGGCCGTGCTCAAGGCGCTGGCCGAACAGTGCACCAAGGCGCTGTTCTTCCCGATCGGCAAACATGCCGGCTGGCACCCCGAGATCCTCAAGCAGGTGGCGGCCGCCGGCCATACCGTCGGCTCGCATACATGGTCGCACAAGGACTTGTCGCGGCTGAAGCCGGAAGAGGCGACGGAGGAAATCGAAAAGGGCATCGCGGCGGTCAGCATCGCCCTCGGCAACAAGCCTGTCGGCCCATTCTTCCGCTTCCCGGCCCTGCGCCACCCGCCGGAGATGGTGAAGTATCTCGGCGAGCGCAACGTCGCCATTTTCTCCACCGACCTCGATTCGTTCGACTTCAAGATGCGCAAGCCTGAGCAGGTCATCACATCCGTGATGAAGAAGCTCGAGAAGAACGGCAAGGGCATCATCTTGATGCACGACTTCCAGCAGGCGACCGCGGCTGCCGCGCCCGAACTGCTCAAGAAGCTCAAGGAAGGCGGCTACAAGGTCGTGCAGGTGGTCGGCAAGACACCGATCGAGCCGAAGAAGGAATACGTCGACGTCGTGCTGAAGGAGATGGGTGGCGGACTGGATGAGGCGCGGCCGATGTCGAGCGTGATCAAGACGATCGAAGGCAACTAAAGTCTTCCAAGCAATCGGTAAAACCGGCTGCGCGAATTGCGCGCGGCCGGTTTTTCTTTGACGCGAGGGCAATGAATGCCGTCCGGCCGCTGGAACCGTTTAAACGATCCATCCGTTGTCAGGCGCCGGAGCAAACGGAGAATGTTGTGTTTGGCATCATGAATCAGTGGTTCGAAGCAGCGCGTTTCGGTGCCGACGTTCAGCGCGTGATCGCGCTGCGGCTGATGCGCCTTGCATCTGGCGATGCGCGCGCGGCCACCGAGGCCCAGCGTATGATCCTTGAAAAGGCATCCGCTCTCGGCGAAGCGCAACTGGCCGCGATGACTGCGTTAGCCAAAGGCGCGACCTTGCGAACGGCCGCAGTGCGGGCTTACGCCCCATACCGCAAACGTGTGCGCGCCAACCGGCGGCGGCTCGGACGCTGACGTCCGCTACGGCTTCAACACGTCCGATGGCTCGGCCGGAACATCCGGCGTAGACGTCGCCTCGAACTGATCGGCCGCGATCTCCAATGTGCCGATGATGGTCGGCATCAGGATGCGCACCGGGGCCATGATCTGCGCGCCGGCGAGCGGCGCAAACCACAGTTCCATATCTTTGCGCCCGGCCACGTATTTGATGAGCAGGCTCTTCGCGCGATAGCCGGCGATCGGCTTTAGCGTCAGCCGGCACACCAGCACCGGCCCGACATAGCCGCGCTTCACCGCCAGGCGGTCGCGCCGCAGATAACTCAGCACCAAGTCATAGCGGCGCTGGCCATCGAAGATCGCGAGCACGCGGTTGCAGCTTTGCGGAGAAAGGACGTCCTGGCCGGGCGGCGCCGTGATGAGCATCGCGCTCAACGGATCGCTGACGCCGTGGCGATCGCTCTCGCGTAGCGGCATGAGATCGTCCGGCGGTGGCGGCGCCTTGACCTGGAGCGCACCCACTGTGCCCTGATCCAGCGTCATGGCAACGGTGGCGAGGCCGTCGTCATCGGTGATGCTCGATGTATACGTCTCCGGCATCGGGCGGCCATGGTCCATCACGCCGCGCGCGATGACCGATCCGTCGCCTTTCACCAGCACACTGAGAGGCCCGCTCGCCTTGCCGCGGGCCGACGCATGGTAGGCTCGCTCACCGATATCCACGGTCCACACGATCTGGCCAAACGGCACGTCGATCATCGAGATGCCGTAGTGGGCGACCAGCGCCGTGCCGCCATAGGCCACACCGCTTGCGACGCAACAACCGAGCATCGCGAACAGCGGAAAGACCAGCCGCGCGATCCAGCGGCTCTCGGTCTGAAGATGCGTATTTAAAATCGTTGTCGTCTTAGGCCCCCCGGGCAAATCGCGCCGTACCGCTTGGTTATAGGGCGTTCGGTGCCGATCTGCGACGCACAAACGGTATGGGGGAACCGGAACTGCGGCGGTTGCAAGGCAGGCCCGTCGCAATCTTTCCGCAAGTCTTTCAAAAAACCGACCAGATAGCAGACGAGAGGTTGCAGCGAGCCAAGGGGACTTCTCCTTCGACATACAATTTGTCGCCGCAGGACGCGGCGCTGCGAGGTATCGTGGATGCGGCATTTGTTCGTGCCCGCCTGCCTGTGCCTGTTGACGTGGTCGGGTTCGACTGCGCCCGATCCGCTTCGGCTGGATCACTTCACCGGAGCCAAACCTCCGGACCAGCCGGCCCAATCGGCACCGGCCCAGCTTGAAGCAGGGAACGATATCCAAACCCGCGATGCAGGGCCGGTCGCGGTCGTGGCGATATCGGACGCACCCGTCGATATCCCTCCGCAAGCCGGTACCGACGCAATCGTTGCGCCGCGGGATCTACCGCCCACTCTGCCGCCGGTGCCAAAGCCGGTGGTCCATCGCTCGCCACAGGAGATATGCGACACGCTCGCCGAGGCGGCGCATTCGAACCATCTGCCGACGCCGTTTTTCATCCGCCTCCTGTTCCAGGAGAGCCGCTTCAAACCCGAAGTGGTGAGCCACGCCGGGGCGGAAGGCATCGCGCAATTCATGCCGGAGACCTCGGCGGACATGGGCGTGCACAATCCCTTCGATCCGCTCCAGGCCATCCCGGCCTCCGCCCGCCTGTTGCGCACGCTGTTTCAGCAGTTCGGCAATCTCGGCCTCGCCGCTGCGGCCTACAATGCCGGACCTAAACGCATCCAGGATTGGCTGGCAAAGAAAGGCCCGCTCCCGCCGGAGACTCAGGGCTACGTGAAGACGATCACCGGGCGTCCGGCGGAGACCTGGAAGGTCGCCCAGGCGGGCAGCCCAGAGATGCGCCTGCCGCGCCATGCCCCCTGCCAGGAAAAGGCCGGTTTGATGGCTTGGGATGGGCCCGAGCATATTCCGATGCCACCGGCACGCGTGCCGGCACAAGCGGAGCCGATTCGGCTGGAGGCCAAGGCGCGAGCGGCCCGCAAGGTTGCGACGGCGGCTGCCGCGAGAGGCGGACGAGAGCGCACAGCCGAAGCCAGGCCGGCCCATCATCATGGGCGGGATGCGCTGCAATTCGCGGCACGCCGCCATAAGCAGCGCCTGCGCATATCAGAACGGTAGGAGTTCAGCGGGGGCCGTCAGGCCTGCACCACCGTAACCTGCGTGCCGACCGGGACGCGATCGTACAGATCGACGATGTCGTGATTGAACAGGCGGATGCAACCGCTCGAGACGGCCGTGCCGATGGTTCCTGGCTCGGTCGTCCCATGCAGACGGAAATACGTGTCGTGGCCGTCGCGATAGAGGTAGAGCGCGCGGGCACCGAGCGGATTGTCGATCCCGCCATCCATGCCGCCGGCGTAAGCGCGATAACGGGGCATCGCCGCGATCATGTGCGCGGTCGGTGTCCAGTGCGGCCACTTCTCCTTGCGGCCAATGATGGCGCTGCCGCGGAAATTCAGCGCCTCGGCGCGGCCAACGCCGCAGGCGTAGCGCAGCGCGCGCCCCTCGCCCATGACCAGATAGACGCGACGTTCCGGGATCACCACGACGATGTTGCCCGCACGCTGAGGCCCATGCCATGGAACCGCGGTGCGCAGCAGACTTTGGTCGATCGTCGTCAGATCGAGCGGAGGGATCGTGTGGCCACCGTCGTCGATCGCGCCATAGCGGCCGAAGCCACCGAGACCTGGCGACCAGCCGTTAAAGCCGCCCGGGTCCATAGAACAACCGGCGGCCAAGAGCGGAATGCTTGCGACGAAAGCGCGGCGGGTGAATTTGTTTGGCAAGGGCATGTCAAACTTATGGAGGGCATTGCCACTATAAAGGTATTCAACCGCCGCGCACGCGAAAAATTCGCGTCCCGCGCTCACGTCATTGCCTGTGGATTACGTTCAAATCAGCCCGGGCCTTTACGCGCGCGCCACGCCGCATTTCCCCGCAATATCCCGGTGTACGGGAACGGACGCTAGGATTTGCCCGCTGCCTTTCGCAGCACAGCGTTCATGCGGTCCTGCCAGCCGGGCCCGTCCTCCTGAAAATATTCCAATACGTCCTTGTCGATGCGCAGCGAGACCATCTCCTTGACGCCGGGGAGCGAGGGCGCCTTCGGCGGGCCTTCGACCGGTTTCGCCGTTGCCGCCTTGAATGCGGCTTCCGCCGCCTTGAAAGGATCTCCGCTCCGCCGCGTGCGGTCGTTGCTCATCGCCTCATTCCCCCCTTTGCCCTCATTTGGCTGCTCCGCGGTGATTGCCGCCGTCGGATGATATCTCGCGCCAGCCGACGACGTCGACCGCGATGAGTTCGTTGCTGGCGCAGTTGCGCCAGGCACCGTCCGTCCAATGGCAAGGGTAAGGGAGCAGGTAAGTGCCGTTGTGATCTTCGCAAAGCACTTGCAGTGGCCGATCCGCCGGCGGCGGCGTGATGTTGAAGTCGCTCAAGCGACGTTGTCGCGTTGTCATCCTGCTGATGTGAGGCTTCGCGTGCCATTGTCAATTCGCATGCCATGCCGAACGCGATGACATCACCGTGCGCGAACCTGCCGAGCGCGCAATATGCGCAGGCGTCGCAACACCGTGGCGCGCCAAAGTTGCGTAGATTGTCTGCATGCTCTCAATTGCGGGTTGAAAACCGCGCCTAAAATACGGCGAAAACCCGCGCAACAAAAGTTCCAAATGGTTTACCCGTCCGAATCGGCGTTATGATACCGCATGCTCGACCGACTGTTTGAATCGCTGGCACCGACGCTCGACAGCGTGACGCACTTCGAGGAAGGCAGCAGCCTGTTGCTGTCGGCCGCGTCGAAGTACGGCCTCAAGCACGTCGCCTATCTCGGCATCAACATTCCGCGCATCGGCAGGACGGCGCCGTTCTATTCGGCGACCTACACGTCCGATTGGTGCAAGCATTACGAACACTCCGCTTATGTCGATGTCGATCCGGTGGTGCGGCTTGGCCTCACCGGCCTGCTGCCGATCGATTGGCGTACGTTCGATTATTCTCAACCGCAGATCAGGCGCGTGTTCGGTGAAGCCACGGAGTTCGGGCTCGGACGGCAAGGGCTGACGATCCCGATCCGCGGGCGCGGGCCGGAAGTTGCACTGTTCTCGGTAAACAGTGATTTACCTGATAATGAATGGGCCGACCTGAAGAAAGAGTCGATGCGTGACTTGCAACTGCTCGCGCATTACTTCCATCAGATGGTCATTCGTGTCGAAGGCGGGCAAATCCCGCATTATGAAGCTCTGTTGTCACCGCGCGAGAAGGAATGCCTGCAATGGGCGGCGAGCGGCAAAACAATTTGGGAAACCTCGCAGATCCTCAAGGTCAGTGAGCGCGCCGTGCGGCTTTATCTGGATGTCGCGCGCCATAAGCTCGAGTGCCTGAACAAGACGCAGGCCGTGGCGAAAGCCGTGGCCCTTGGAATCATCGAGAGCTGCTGACTACGGAAAATCCGGCGGGAACATGGCCCGCAGCCGCTTCTGTCATTTTTGACATATTGAGTCTTGGCGGACGCGGCAAAAAGGTTCGAACACCCCAGTAAAGGAGTGTTCCATGATCCGCCTTGTCTCAGGCTCGCATCGCGCAGAGTTTCCCCGCGAAATCGCGCAAATGCACGAAATCCGAAAGCGTACTTTCTACGATCGGTTGCACTGGCAAGTAAAGACCTTGCGCAGTTGGGAGATCGATGAATTCGACGCCCTGAACCCGCTCTACCTTCTGTCGATCGGCGACGACGGCAATGTGCGCGGCTCGCTGCGCCTGTTGCCGACGACCGGCCCGAACATGTTGGCCGATGTCTTTCCCGAACTGCTTCCGGGCGACATGCGCATCGAAAGTGCAACCGTCTGGGAGTCCTCGCGCTTCTCCGTCGACCAGGAGGCGGCGGCTGAGCGTTCGGACAACTTGCTGAACCGCACGACCGGCGAACTGCTGATCGGCATCGTCGAGGTGGGCCTGCTCGCCGGCCTCACGGAAGTTGTCTCTGTCTACGACGCAATGTTCGCGCGCATCCTCAAGCGCGCCAACTGTGCCGCCGAACTGATCGGGAAACCCACGCGCCTCGGCGACATCATGGGTTATGCCGCACTGTTCGAGATCAGCGACCGCATGCTGATCAATCTGCGCAAAGCCGCCGGCGTGACCGCGTCCGTGCTGGAAGAAAAAAGCGTCAAGCAATTGGCCGTGGCATGAGCGAGCTTCGAGACTATGCCACGGTCTTCGCCGTAGACGATGCAACGTTCCTCCGGCACGGCACGCGCGACTATCTCGAAAAAATGAGCCAGGAGTTGTCAGACATCGCATTCAAGAACGGCTGGGACTCGCTGGCGGTGATCTTCGAGATGGCGCGGCAAGAAGCGGAGCGCATGCGCCGGGCGTCTGACGAGCATCTCATCCGCACGTGAGGCGCCCCGCCTATGGCGCCGCCCGGTGCGAGAAGGCGGCGATGAGCGACGAAGGCTCGGTGGCGTGCTCGTAGACGATACGGCTCGCCACCACGAACAGCGTTGCGGCCAGCACGAGCCGCAACGCGCGTTCGGGGACGCGGACGGCGGAATAGCTGCCGATGACGATGCCGGGCAACGAACCGGCGAGCAGCGAGACGATGATGTGCCAATCGACCGAGCCCATCATCCAATGGCCCACGCCGGCGACGAACGTCAACGGCACGGCATGAGCGATGTCCGAACCGACGATCCTCGCCATCGGCAAGCGCGGATAGAGCAGCACAAGGGCAACCACACCGATGGCGCCGGCGCCGACCGACGAGATCGAAACCAGCACACCCAGGGCCACGCCGACCGCCACCGTATTGACGGCTGTGCGCTCCGATTCGAGACCGGGCACGCGCGTGCGATAGACCTTGACGATCGAGTCGCCGAACACGAGCAAAACGGCCGTGAGAAACAGCGCGAAACTCAGCACAAGCGTAATCAGGCTTCGAGCGGCTTCGCCGTTGATGTTGAAATACGACAAGGCGACGAGCGTGACCACGGTCGCCGGAATGCTTCCGGTCGCCAGCCGGCGCACGACACGCCAATCGATGCTGCGCGCGAATCCATGCACCAGGCTGCCGCCGGTCTTCGTGGCAGCCGCATAGAGCAGATCGGTGCCGACCGCCGTCGCCGGATGCACACCGAACAGCAAGATCAGCAACGGCGTCATCAACGCACCACCGCCGACGCCGGTCATTCCGACAAGCAGTCCGACGCAGAACCCCGAGAGCGCGTAGAGCGGATCGATCATTCATGCCTCATCAGCGGTCGCAGGCGGACCGGCCGTCGATCAAAACACAATTCCGTGGAACAGTCATACGGAACACGGCGTTGAGTTCCGCGGAGCGGGGGCTTCTGGGAAAATATTGCGTGCAATCCACGGCAGACTGGCAGGACGGCGACAAAATATTACCTATCTGACGTCCAAACTTTTTGTGAGACATCGGAAACGAAAGTCACACCGTGCCGGACATCGTCACGCTCACCATCAATCCAGCGATCGACATTTTCGTCAATGTCAACCGCATCGAGCCGACGCGGAAATTGCGCTGCTCAGCGCCCAAACGCGATCCGGGCGGCGGCGGAATCAATGTGGCGCGCGCCGCGCACAGGCTCGGCGCCGACGTGGCGGCGATCTATCCAACTGGCGGCGCCATCGGCAAACTGCTGCACAAGCTGGTCGAGCGTGAAGGCATCGCCAGCTTGGTGACTCCGTCGCACGTCGAGACGCGAGAGAATTTCACCGCCTTTGAAAAGGAGACCGGCGAGCAATATTGCTTCGTGCTGCCGGGCTCCACGTTGCATCGCGCCGAGTGGGAAGCATGTCTCGACGCGCTCACGTCGCTGCCGGAGAAGCCGCATTACGTCGTGGCGAGCGGCAGCGTGCCGCCGGGCGTTCCCGACGATTTTTTTGCGCAGGTGGCACGGCGCGCCAAGGCGCTCGGCGCGAAGAGCGTCATCGACACGTCAGGCCCCGCACTCGAAGCGGCGCTCGGCGAAGGCGTGACGCTGATCAAACCGAATTTGGTCGAGCTGATCGAATTTTCCGCATCGTCGCTGGAGACAGATGCGGAGCGCGTCGCCGCTTGCAGAGCGCTCATCGCAGGCAAGCGGGCCGAAATTGTCGCGCTCACGCTTGGCGAAGACGGCGCCCTGTTGGTCAGTGGCGATCGCGCCTGGCGCGCTGAGCCGATGGCGATCGAGGTTGTGAGCACTGTCGGCGCCGGCGACAGCTTCCTTGGCGGCCTTGTTGCCGCGCTGGCCGCCGGGCAGCCGCTCGAGCACGCGTTCCGCGTTGCAGTGGCTGCCGCCTCGGCCGCCTTGCTCAGCCCCGGCACGGAGTTGTGTCAGGAAGGAGAGGTGAAGCGGCTATTGAAGGATGTCCGGATCAGCGAAGTCGCCAAGGCGGTGGCGTGATGCCGCCGCCGGATTTGAGAGGCTTGCTTTAGCGCTTCGCCTTCACTCTTACAGGAACGCACGCATCTTCGTGCGTAATCCCGAACAGTCCCATCCAAATGATCATCGGCAAATAGAAAAACAACGGCATTGTGTTGCCTCCGGTTATCGGTTCGGCTTGGCAACGCAGTGGACTTCTGGAGAGTTCCAACAATCACGCGGCTGTGTGCAACAGCTTGTCTGCGCGATCAATGCGCGTGGCGATGCAGCTGCTCCTTCGCGCTGAATTGCTGCGAACCGCAATAGCGGCTCGCATAATTCTCGGCCATGCGCTGCATTTCCCGGCCGTAAGTGTTCTTGTTGGTGCCGGTCCATTGCCGTGCAAGGTCCGCGAAAGTCACAGGCCGGTGCAGACGGCGCATGATGGCCTGCACGTCGTCCTGCACCTGACGTGTGCGTTTCGCCACCGGTTCGGGGATGTGTGTGGTCGAATACATCAAAACATGCTGCAAGTGCGCAAGCACGCCGGTGGGCACGTCTTTGAAATGCTCGCCCGGCTTGCCCACCACCGTGGCGCCGACACCGGCGAAGTTGTTGTCGCTCGCCGGCACGCCGCCCGGCATGCCGTCGGGCCGGCGGAAGGTGAGATAATTCGTCTCGATCAGCATCTGAAAGAAGGCGAAATCCCAGCGCACGCCGACGCATTTATCCGGCGCGCGGGCGACGCAGGTGCCGACACGCTGATACACACTGGCAACATCGGCGAAACGCGGATCGGCCTGGCGCGGCGGATTGTGTGTCGCATTTCGCTCGGCGACGAATTGCATCAGCGCGGCGGGCTTGACGCAATCCGGCACGGCGTTGTCCGCACTGGCGATGATTGGCGGCAGGGCGGCCGCGAGCGCGGCGCCCGACGGCACCAACAAACCAAGCACCAGAACAAGCCGACCCAGCATGAACACCCGCTCACCGAGAGGTCGCTGAGTTAGCCCAATTTGGTTAATAATCGTTAACGGCGCCGCGCGATCGCGTGACGCCTTATTGCGCCGCCATCACGCGCGTTTGCGCATCGGCTTCGGCGCCGCGGCCTCCGGACTGTAGGGGCGCGTCGGGGCCGGGAAACCGCAAGCGGTGCCGTCGGTGATTTTCACCGTGTCTTCCCATGGCAGACGATATTCACCGGCCATCAAGTCCTGCATGTAGGTATAGGGGCAGTCCTGCGCGCCGCCCTTCACGGCGACATAGCCGCGATGGCCGAACTGATAGATGTTGTTCTCCACGCCCCAATTGTTGCGCGCCTCGTCGCACAGGCGCGGACGCACCTCGCCGGTGATGATCTCGTCCGGCTTGTTATTGCCGGTGACCAGCGGCATGCCGTCATAGTTGACGATCATCCCCTCGCCCATCGAGTTGAACGAGCCGTCGTCGCCGCACAGGCAGACGCTGGCCGTGTACATCAGATTGCAGAAGGCGTTGGCCTGATTGGTCACGTGCCACATCGGCTTGATCGGCGCCGTGTAGCCGGCGGTGCGCAGCATCACGTTTGCGCCCTTGTAGGCGGCCTCGCGCGCCATCTCCGGGAACATGCCGTCGTGGCAGATGATGAGCGCGAGCTTCGAGCCGTTCGGCCCGTCGCAAACCGGAATGCCGATGTCGCCGGGCTCCCAGGGCTCGACCGGAATCCAGGGATGCATCTTGCGGTAATAGAGCCGCAGTTCGCCGGTGTCGTCGATGATGATGCCGGAGTTGAACGGCATCCGGCCTGGGTTGAGCTCCATGATTGAGAAGCAGCCCCAGATCTTGTTGTCGACACAGGCCTTCTTGAACGCCGCAACCTCCGGGCCGTCGAGCGTGCACATGATCTCCGGGTTGGTGTCCATCGACAGGCCGTGCAGCGCGTATTCGGGGAACACGACGAGGTCCATGGCCGGGAGATTGCGCCGCGCCTTGGCGACCATGGCGCAGATCTTCCCGGTCTGCCTGGCGAGGTCGTCCTTGGTCACCACGACAGGGTTCTGGAGTTGCATCAGGCCGATGACGACGCCATCGGGCGCCTTGTTGAGGCCGCCGAGACCGCTCATGAGGAACTCCTGAAAGAACGCGTTGCGCCTTCAGGCATGCAAATTTTGTACCCGCCGCGCATGGCCGCGCGCGGCCAAAAGCGATGGAGCTTCCTGGGATTGGCGCGGTGCGATTGGAGCGGGCGAAGGGAATCGAACCCTCGTATGCAGCTTGGGAAGCTGCCGTTCTACCATTGAACTACGCCCGCGCGCGGCGACCATAGCCAATGCGCGGGCGCCGGGGCAAGGGCGGGAATCTTTGCTGTGGCATCTGAAGGCAGAGGGTCGCGGGCCGCGCCTCCCCCTGCCTCACGCTGGGGAGCCCGCCGAAGCTTCAGCGACGGCGGGCGTCTCGAAGGATGGGGCGGCCCATGCGTCGGCTACGCCTTGAAGTGCTTCGACAGCTTCAGGCTCTGCGCCTGATAATTGGAGCCGATGCCCTGCCCGTAGAGCCTGTCGGGCTTGGCCAGCATCTTCTCGTAGACGAGGCGGCCGACGATCTGCCCATGCTCGAGAATGAACGGCACCTCGCGCGAGCGCACCTCGAGCACGGCGCGCGCGCCGGTGCCGCCGGCCCCGGCATAGCCGAAGCCGGGATCGAAGAAGCCCGCGTAATGCACGCGGAATTCGCCGACCAGCGGGTCGAACGGCACCATCTCAGCCGCATAGCCGGGCGGCACCTGCACCGCTTCCTTGGAGGCGAGGATGTAGAACTCGTTGGGATCGAGGATCAGGCTCTTGTCGGGCCGCGCCTGCATCGGCTCCCAGAAATCCAAAACCGAATATCCGGCCCGCCGTTCCACATCGATGAGTCCGGTGTGGCGTTTGGCGCGATAGCCGACGATGCCGCCGGGGCCGAGGCCCGAGAGATCGACGCCGACGGCGACGCCCTCGCTCACGTCGGCCTCGTCGCTGTCGACCAGCCGCTCGCGCGCGTGCAGCTCACGCAGGGCCTCTGCGTCGAGCAGCGCATGGCCTCGGCGGAAGCGGATCTGCGACAGGCGCGAGCCTTCGCGCACCAGCACGGGAAAGGTGCGCGGCGAGATTTCCGCATAGAGCGGGCCGTGATAGCCGGGCGAGATGCGGTCGAAGCCGCGGATTTCGTCGGCGATGACGCGGGTGAACACGTCGAGCCGGCCGGTCGAGCTTTTCGGGTTGGCGGCGGCGGCGATGTCGTCGGGCAGCGCCAGGCTCTCGAGCAGCGGCACGATATAGACGCAGCCGGTCTCCAGCACGGCGCCGTCGCTGAGCGCGAATTCGTGCAACTTTAGTTCATCGATGCGCTTGGCGACCGTTGTCGAGCCAGGCAGAAAACTCGCACGCACGCGGTAGGCAACGTCGCCAAGGCGCAGGTCGAGACTCGCCGGCTGGATCTGATCCGGCGCGAAGTCGTAGGCAGGCAGAATCCCGCCCGCGTCGGCGAGCACCGCGATCGTGCGGTCGGGCAGGATGCCCTTGTCCTCGATGGCGAACGATAGTGCCACGGCTACTCACATCTGGATCCGTCATCCTGAGGTGCGAGCGTGCAGAGCACGCGAGCCTCGAAGGATGACGGCCACTGGTTTACTGCGGACGCCGTTCCCCTTCGTGGCCCGCGCTCGCGCGGGCACCTCAGGGTGACGGCTCCGGGCGATCTAACCTCAGCCCCGCCTTGACGGGAAGCGCCGCCCCCCGCTACAAGCACTTTATCCCGTGGTCATTTGAGCCGGCCGGCTTGCAGCCACGTAAAATAAATCGCTAAAAAGGCCGGGGACGCGTGTGCCCGGCCGAGAACATTCTCCGGCCGGTTTTTTATTGGCTACGCGCATGGTCCCGAAAAGTGGACACCGGTTTTCGACCACCATGCGCAAGGCCTGAAGGAGGCCTGCATGAGCGCGTCGACTGAGAAAAAATACCGTCCCGAAACCCGCCTCGTCCATGGCGGCACCCTCCGCTCGCAGTTCGGCGAGATGTCGGAGGCCCTGTTCCTCACCCAAGGCTACATCTACCCGACCGCCGAGGAGTGCGAGGCCCGCTTCTCCGGCAAGATCCCCGGCTATGTCTATTCACGCTACTCGAACCCGACGATGAGCATGTTCGAGCAGCGCATGGCCTTGCTCGAAGGTGCGGAGGCCGCGCGCTCCACCGCGACCGGCATGGCGGCCGTGACCACGGCGCTGATGGGCCTGGTCAAGGCCGGCGACCACATCGTCGCGGCGAAGGCGCTGTTCGGTTCCTGCCGCTGGGTGATCGAAGATTGGCTTGGCCGCTTCGGCGTCACCTCGACGCTGGTGGATGGCGCCGACCTCAAGCAATGGCAGAAGGCCGTCACCAAGAACACCAAGGTGCTGTTCATGGAGACGCCGACCAATCCCACGCTGGAGGTCTATGACATCGCGGCGGTCGCCGAGATCGCGCACAGCGTCGGCGCCAAGCTGGTGGTCGACAATGTGTTCGCCACGCCGCTCTACCAGAGCCCGCTGACGCTCGGCGCCGATGTCGTCGTCTATTCGGCGACCAAGCATATCGACGGACAGGGGCGCGTGCTCGGCGGCTGCATCCTCGCCACCGAGAAGATCATCGTCGACAACTATCATCAGCTGCTGCGGCAGACCGGGCCGTCGTTGTCGCCGTTCAACGCATGGGTGCTGTTGAAGGGCCTGGAGACTTTGCCGGTGCGCGTCGCGCGGCAGACGGAAACCGCGGGCAAGGTGGCCGACACGCTCGCCGGCCACGAGAAGCTGACACGGCTGATCTACCCGGGGCGGGCCGACCATCCGCAGGCGGACATCATCGCCAAGCAGATGAAGGCCGGCTCGACCTTGTGCTCGTTCGAAATCAAGGGCGGCAAGGAAGGCGCCTTCCGCTTCCTCAACGGGCTCAAACTCATCGGCATCACCAACAATCTCGGCGACGCCAAGAGCCTGATCACGCATCCAACCACGACCACGCACCAGCGCTTGACGCCGGAGCAGCGCGCCGAGCTCGGCATCGGCGATGGGCTGGTGCGGCTCTCGGCCGGCCTCGAGCACGCCGACGACATCATCGAGGACGTGCTGACCGCGCTGGAGAAGGTGTGAGTGCCGCCGCGCCGGCCTCGAACCGTCATCCTGAGGTGCGCGCTGAAAGCGCGCCTCGAAGGATGACGCGCACCGACTATTCGACCGCCATCCACCAATGTCGGGTTTACCCGACATTGGATTAGAAAGTGCGCAAGTCGGCTTTAGCCGACTTGTGATGGCTCGCGTGCTACGCACGCTTGTGATGGCTCGCGTGCTACGCACGCTCGCACCTCAGGATGAGGGTCGCGCGCCCGGGACAGGCGGCTTACGGCACCAGATGCGGCGCGGCGGTGGCCGACACGACCGGGCGCTTGACCGCTTCCGAGATTGCGAGCGCCATGCCCTTGGCCATGCAGGCATAGCTCCAGTCGTTAAGATGGAGCCCATCGGCCGAAACGAAGCTCTCGAAGCCCAAGTGATCGACCTCGACCCAGCGCTTCATCATCTCGAAGCGACGGAAGAGGTCGACATTCTCCATCTTCGCCGTCGTGGAGATCAGCGCCACCATCTTGTCGGCTTCTTCCCGCTTGGCAATCACCTTCGGCACGAACTGCGGATCGATGAGCACGACATCGGAGCCGGCCGCGCGGGCCTTCTTGAGCCCTTCGCGGATCGCATCGCCGTGATCGACAAAGGTGCGATCGCGAATGACCGAATTGGTGCCGAGCTGCCACAATACGAGATCGGGCTTGGCGTCGACGACCGAGGCGTCGAAGCGCTTGAGCATGTCGCCGACTTCTTCGCCGTTCACGCCGCGATTGATCACGACGATCGACTGCTTCGGGAAACGCTCTTTGAGCTCGACGGCCAGCCGGCTCGGATAGCTCGCCGCCGGGCTGCTCGCGCCGGCGCCCGCCGTCGACGAGGACCCGATGGCAACGATGGTAACCGGCTCGCCGGCCGCCAGCTTCCGCGCGACGCGCGACAGCGGATAGGCGAACCGCACCATATCGAGCGGCGCGTCACAACGCGGCGCAACGGCCTGTGCAGCCCGCGCGGGCGGCTTGATCGCCATCTGCTCGGCACGCGCCGCAAACGGCAGCGCGACACCGGCGACCAGCGCGGTAACCAGCAACGGTCTCACCGCGCGATGAACAAAACTGTTATCCGGCAAGGGATGAATCCTTCGGCCCTGGCTATCGGGAGCTCATTGTCCGCCTATGGCGGGGGGCTCCTCTGGTTTTGTCGCTCCAATCACAAGATCGGCTAGAAGCCGCCCAATGCAATCATGAACCTTCTCAGCCATATCAAATTTCTTGGTCGCTGCATAGAAATCGAACGTTCCAAGATCGGCCCAGAGCTTCATGATGCTGAAGCGGTCGAACAGCGGAATTTCGTGTTGCACCGCAACCCAACGCATATTGTCGGCATAGGTCCCAAGCGCAATCATCGAGTCGGTCCGCGGGCTGTACTGTGAGTTGACCAAGACGATATCTGCGCCCGCGGCGCGTGTAGCGCTAATACCCATATCAAGCGCGCGATTGAATTGATCTGGATCAACCGACTGCATCGCGTCGACGGTTCCAGTCTGCCAAATCACCAAAGCAGGCTTGGCGGCGGCCAGATCGGCCGGCAGCCCCTGCACCATTTCCGCTGCAGTGCGGCGCGCCTTTACATCGGTAGTGACCTTGACCGTGACCCCGGGAAGCATTTCCTCCAGAACGGCCTGCAGACGGGCTGGATAGGAGTTTTTGGCACCGTCGGACCCCGGCAAAGACGAGGAGCCAGCGCCGAGCACCAGGATATCCAGGTGCTTGCCCGCGATGGCCCGCGCTACCCGCGACAGCTTGAAATTGTTCTCGACCTGATGCTGGGCAACGCGACAGGCGGCCGGACCGTCGGCCGGCTGATCGGCCAACACCGGCACCGCTGGCACCAAGAGCGCCAGCAAGAGTGGTAACCGCTTTATCATACGTCGCCCCCCGCGTAGCCCGGCTTGATCGAGGGCGGTCGCGGTCCCTGTCGCTCGACCCTTTTGTACCACGAAAGCAGGGCGGCTGTGGCGACCATTATGGCTATGCCGGTGAAGCTAACGAGTACCTGGACGATGACACGGTTCGAGACCTCGGTGAACACGAAGTGGCCGGCAAAGGACAAGAACACGCCGAGGCAGAAGGTTTCCAGCGAATGCTGGCCGCAGACCACCGCCGGCCAGAATACGCGCGACTGCAGGCCGGGCCATGTGTCCGGCACGAAGTAGACCGTGATCACCGCCAGCGCCAGGAAATGCAAAATGCGCAGCACATCGAGATTGGTCTTGTCGATCGGATAGATCGCGTCGCCGACAAACTTCGGGACGAACACGCCGAGCCACGGAAAATACCAGGTCATGGCGATGCCGAAGGCGAACACGAGATAAGCGACGGCCAGCCCGACCAGCACCGGCGAATTGATCCAGCGCGTCAGGCGCTGCGCTCCGCCGAGCGCGCACCAGGCGCCGAAGACGAACAGCAATTGCCAGGCCAACGGATTGAACGCCCAGGTGCCGCTCGGATAGGCCGGGATGTTCCAGTCGAATATCCACATCAGCGTGTAGAGCGTCGCCGAGGCGATGAGCGCGATCGACGGCGCGCGCAACAAGAGCCACAGCATCGGAGAGAACCCCAAGAGCAGCACGATGTAGAGCGGCAGCACGTCCATGTTGACGGGCTTGAACTTGAGCAGCAGCGCTTCGAGAATCGTGACGTCGGGGTTCTTGAGGAAATCGAGTACGCCCATTTCCTCGGTGTAGAGCGGATTGTCGAACGAGTGCGCGACATAGGCTATCTCGGCGAGATAGATCGCGAACAAGAACACATGCGCGACATAGATTTGCCACGCGCGCTTGAGCACGCGGGCGGAGGCGACGATGAAGCCGTTCTGCTCCATCGAGCGGCCATAGACGAAAGCCGCGGTGTATCCGGATATGAAAACGAAGATTTCGGTGGCGTCGCTGAAACCGTAATTGCGGATCGTGATCCAGCTCACCGCATTCGACGGGATGTGGTCGAGGAAAATCAGCCACAGTGCGAGTCCACGGAACAGATCAAGCCGCAGATCGCGGCCGCTCGGAACCGGGTCCATGGAACGGCTTTTCATTCGTGCGCTGTTTCGGCCATAATCCCGGAGCCAGGCCAAAGGACAAGACCGGGCGGCATATAATTAGAAGGCATATAGATGTATCGGGCCGTAACCCGCAAGATAGAGGTCACGGTGACGCCGCGCTTTGTGGCGGAGCGTTCGTCGCCCAATAATGGCTATTTTTTCTGGGCCTACACCATCGACATCACCAACCTTGGTGAGCAAACGGTGCAACTCAAGACACGGCACTGGCGCATCACCGACGGGCAGGGGCGCCTGCAGGAGGTAAAGGGACCGGGCGTGGTGGGCGAGGAACCCGTTCTCAAGCCGGGCGAGTCCTTCGAATACACCAGCGGCGTGCCGCTGCCCACGCCGTCCGGATTCATGGCCGGAAGCTACGGCATGATCACGGACGGGGGCGAGCATTTCGATATCGAGATCCCGGCCTTCTCGCTCGACTCCAGTTACGCGGAGCGGACGATCAATTGAACTGCCTGGCGCTGCGCCGCGCCCGGGACAAACATCACAAATTCGGCAAGCATCCCCGAAACCGATCAAGCGCGCCGCGGGGAACGATGGCCAGCACCGCGCCGCCTTGCGTGAAATACTGCAAGCGGACGAGCTGTGGTTCAGGCAATGCGACGCAACCTCCCGTGCCGGTCATATGCGGCATCCAGAGATGGATGAAGATGCATGAGCCGCCGCGAGCGCTACGGCTGGTCGGATAATCGACCAGCAATCCGTGCCGATATTGCGGCACGCGCGACATGTTTTCGCCATGCACCTGCGGGCCGATCTGCGTGCGCGAAACGACCGTGTTGTACGCGGGCGAGCGCAGATCATAGACGCAGGTCATGCCCTCGCCAATCGGCAGATAGCCGGGCCGCGATGACGGCGCGAAGCCGAATGGACGGCCGATGACGTAGATGCCGGCGGGCGCACGCCTGTCGCCCTCGACCTTGACCGGCTCGCCGGGACGCGCGAGCGCACGGAAGGGGTAACCCCAGCCGATGCCGTTGCGTCCGATCAGCGCGCTCGTCGGGGCGCCGTCCGGCCGCCACGGCGCGCTTGCGTTCGCACGTGCGAAACGCTGGAGCCGCGCCGCCGGCGTATTCATGTCGTCGGCCGTGACCAGCACCAGGCGGCGGGCGGAGGCGAGCGGTTGCGGACAGGACTGCGCAAAAACTGCTGTAGACGAGATTGCCACTATCACAGCCAACGTTGCTGTGCGCATTGCCCTGCCCCCCGTCATGCGCGGGTTTGATCCGCGCATCCATCCGATTCGAACGAGCATGATGGATTGCCGGGTCAAGCCCGGCAATGATGGAGAAAGTCAGCCTTCCTTGGCCTCGACCTCGCCCGGCGCGAAGATGTAGTTTGCGCTGCAAAATTCGCAGGTCACGGAGATCTTGCCGTCCTCGACCATGTGGTCGCGGTCGTCCTGCGAGAAGTTCTTGAGCATCGCCTCCACCGTATCGCGCGAGCACGAGCACTCCGCGCGCATGTCGACGCTCTGGAAGACACGCACGCCCGGTTCGTGGAAGAGGCGATAGACCAGGCGCTCGCTCGATAGCGCCGGATCGATCAACTCGACGTCCTCCACGGTGGACACCAAGGCGCGGCCTTCGACCCAGGCCTCGTCCTCGGGAACGGTGTGCACCTCGACGCCTTCCGGCGCATCGCCGGGATCGAGATCGGCGATGCGCGCACGCTCCGGCGACTTCGGCAGGAATTGAAGCATGATGCCGCCGGCGCGCCAGCGATGGCTGGCGCCGCCTTCTCCCGCGCGCAACTCCTCGGCGACAGCGAGGCGTACCCGCGTCGGAATCTGCTCGGAGCGCAGAAAATATTCATGCGCGGCGTCTTCCAGCGAACCGCCGTCGAGCGCTACCAGGCCCTGGTAGCGGCTCATGTCCGGTCCCTGGTCGATGGTCATGGCGAGATGGCCCTGCCCCAGGAGAGCGCCGGCGTCGGCCTTGCCGGCGGCGATCGCCTGCGCCACGCGCTCTTTGTCGAAGCGGGCGCAAGCGCGCACCTTGCCTGGCGTCGTGAAGTCCACCACCAGCATGCGCACAGGGCCGTCGGTCTGGGTCTGCAAGATGAAGCGGCCCTCGATTTTGAGGGCCGAACCAAGCATCACCGTGAGGACCAGGGCTTCGCCGAGGAGTTTAGCCACCGGCTGCGGATAGGCGTGCTTCTCGAGGATCTCGTCGACCACGGGGCCGAGCCGGACCACGCGGCCGCGCAGATCGAGCTTGGACACTTCGAACGGCAGCACGATGTCGTCCACGGCTGTCGCGGACGGCGCACGGGTGGGGATGGCAGTGCGGGGATCATTCATGTCGGTCATGTCAGTGATGTCGGTCATGGGCCTTATGTAGCGCTCAAAGACCGGATTTCGAGGGCGGCACAGCACGCTTCACCTCTCCCCGTCGGGGAGAGGTCGACGCGCGCTGCGCGTTGGATGAAGGGGAACCGATCTATCGAGAGTCCTAGACCCCCTCACCCCAACCCTCTCCCCACAGGGGAGAGGGAGTCCCGCCTCAACCGTGGCGCTGCTTCGCTCCCTTACGCACGCCGGCTTCTTAAGCGTCCGCGTGCAGGCACCAGGCGAGCAGCCCCTTCTGGGCGTGCAGGCGGTTCTCGGCTTCGTCGAACACCACCGACTGCGGACCGTCGATCACCTCGTCGGTGACCTCCTCGCCGCGGTGCGCCGGCAGGCAGTGCATGAACACAGCGTCGGACTTCGCCTTGGCCATCAGCCCGGCATTGACCTGATAACGCTTGAGCACATTGTGCCGATGCTTGCCGTCGCGGTCGCCCATCGAGACCCAGGTGTCGGTGACGACGCAATCGGCGTCCTTCACCGCAGCCTCCGGATCCTCGCCGATCTCGATCGCAGCGCCGGACGATTTCACCCAGTCCATCAGCCATTTTTTCGGCCTGAGCTCGGCGGGGGTGGCCACGCGCAGCTGGAAGTCGAAGCGCTCGGCGGCGTGCATCCACGAGGCCAGCACGTTATTGGCGTCACCCGTCCAGGCGACGGTGCGGCCGCGGATCGAGCCGCGATGCTCCTCGAAGGTCATGACGTCGGCCAGCACCTGGCAGGGATGCGATCGCCGCGTCAGCCCGTTGATCACCGGCACCGTGGCATGGCGCGCGATTTCCGCCACCGCCTCGTGATCGAGCGTGCGGATCATGATCGCGTCGACGAAACGCGAGAGCACCTTCGCCGTGTCGGCCAGCGTCTCGCCGCGGCCGAGCTGCATTTCCTGCGCGGTGAGCATGATCGCCTCGCCGCCGAGCTGGCGCATGGCGACATCGAACGACACGCGCGTCCGCGTCGAGGGCTTGTCGAAGATCATCGCCAGCGTCTTGCCTTCGAGCGGCGAGATGCGCTGTCCTTGCGCGCGCGCGGCCTTCATGGCGCGGCTGCGGTCGATGAGGCCGGCGAGCACCGGTTTCGGGATGTCGATGAGATCGAGGAAGTGGCGCACGCCGCTCATCACGCCGCTCCCACTTTGGCCGGCTGCGCATGAAGATGCACGAGCCGCGCACAGGCGCGGTCGATGCACGCAACGGCTTCGGAGATTTCCTCCTCGCCGATGATCAGCGGCGGCAGGAGCCGCACAACATTGTCGCCGGCGGTCGGCGCCAGCATCTTTTGGGCCCGCAGCTCGTCCACCATGGCGGAGGCCGGCGGCAGCAGGCGCAAGCCCATCAGCAGGCCTTCCGAGCGAACTTCGGCGATCACCGACGGATAGCGGTCCTTCAATTCGGCGAGCCGCTGCTTGAGCCGCAGGGCGTTGTTGCGGACGTTGTCGAGGAAGCCGTCGGCGGTGACCACATCGAGGACGGCGTTGGCGACCGCGGTGGCGAGCGGATTGCCGCCGAAGGTCGAGCCGTGCGTGCCGGCGGTCATGCCCTTGGCCGCTTCCGTGGTGGCAAGGAACGCACCGATCGGGAAGCCGCCGCCCAGCGCCTTGGCAAGCGTCATGATGTCCGGCTGAACGCCTGAGTGCTCATAAGCGAACATATGTCCGGTGCGGCCGATGCCGGTCTGCACCTCGTCGAAGATCAACAGCAGGCCGTGCTTGTCGCACAACTCGCGCAGTGCCTTCAGGAAGGAATGAGGCACGACGCGCACGCCGCCCTCGCCCATCACCGGCTCGATGAGGATGGCGCCGGTCTGCGGGCCGATCGCCTTCTTGGTCGCGTCGAGATCGGCGTAAGGCACCTGCACGAAACCTTCGACCGGCGGGCCGAAGCCTTCGAGATACTTCTTGTTGCCGGTGGCGGCGAGCGAGGCCAGCGTGCGGCCGTGGAAGGCGCCTTCATACGTGATGATGTGGAAGCGCTCGGGCTTGCCCGACACGGCCTGGTACTTGCGCGCCATCTTGATCGCGCCTTCCAGGGCCTCGGTGCCGGAATTGCAGAAGAAGGCCGTGTCGGCGAAAGACGCCGCGCAGAGCCGGTCGGCGAGCTTCTCGGCGCCGGGGATGCGATAGAGGTTCGAGACGTGCCAGACCTTCTGCGCCTGCTCGCTCAAGGCCTTGACCAGCGCCGGGTGCGCATGGCCGAGCGCATTGACGGCGACGCCGGAGGTGAAATCGAGATAGCGCTCGCCCGACGCCGTAAACAGCCACGCGCCCTCGCCCCGCTCAAAAGCGAGGTCGACACGGGCATAGGTCGGCAGCAGGTGCGGATTCACGGCCTTGATCTTCCATTGGCGAGCGATCGGAGCTCTCGTTCAGCACGGCTGAACCGTTGTCGCTCATGAGTTTTGCCCGCGCATGACGTATCCGCTGGCCGAAGCCGGTATTCGGGTCCACGCGCGAGCCGAAATGAAATGTGCCGCCTCGCCGGGCGGCACTGCGGGCATTCTATTGCCGCGCCCTGCCCTGTCAACCGGCGCTCCGAGGACACCGATTCGCCGACTCAAATTAGCCGCAAGGGCCGATTCTAAAGGAAACTGTTGGTAGTTGGGGTTTGTAGGCTTGCAATGCTTGCAGCCGAGTCACCCCATATTGTAGCGTTTTGGTCAAGCCGGTACGACATATCGTGCGGCGGAGCGAATTCTAGTTCATTCCCGGAGCGTAAAGCGTCAGGTGCGTAAGGGCACCCGATGACGGGGATGGATTCCACCAAGGCCTCGGGGGCCTTAGGAGAATACCAGATGGGCTGGACCGATGAGCGGGTCGAACTCCTGAAGAAGCTATGGGCGGACGGACTGTCCGCCAGTCAGATCGCGGCCGAATTGGGCGGGATCACGCGCAATGCCGTCATCGGCAAGGTCCACCGCCTCGGCCTCTCGGGCCGGGCCAAGAGCCCGTCCTCGGCCGCGCCGCGGCCGCGCAAGGCGCGCTCGTCCGGCCACATGCTGCGGGTACAGCGCCCGGCGATCCGCGGCAATACTGCGCTGGCCTATGAATACGAGCCGGAGCCGGAGCCGGACCTGATCGAGATCCCGCAGGAGCAGCGCAAGACGTTGCTGCAGCTCAGCGAGCGCACCTGCCATTGGCCGGTGGGCGACCCGGGCAGCCCGGATTTCTTCTTCTGCGGTGGCGAGACGGCGACGGACCTGCCCTATTGCTCGTTCCACTCGCGCGTCGCTTATCAACCGGCCGCCGACCGGCGCCGCCCGAAGCCATCGTTCCGGGGCTAGGCGCTCGCGCTCGGCGTGATGCTCGTGCGCGGTTGAGCGGCGGGATTTTCGGGTGATGCTGTGATGGCCGGGTTCGCCCGGCCATTTTTGTTTTCTTGTCCGCTCGCTTGCGGGGGGAGGGATAAGCGCGCAAGCGGTGAGGACGCGGATGGGCACGGCGCGTGCCGCGCCTCTGCCCACCCACCCTACGCAATGTGACGAAAGGGCCCGTTCAGTTCACGCGGCCGAAGCGGTCGTCCAGCGCGTAGCCGGCGCCGCGCACGGTGCGGATCGGATCGGCGGCGTGACCGCGGTTGATCGCCTTGCGCAGGCGGCCGACATGCACGTCGACGGTACGCTCGTCGATATAGATGTCCGAGCCCCAGACGCCGTCGAGCAGCTGCTCGCGCGAGAATACGCGGCCGGGACGCTCCATGAGAAACTCGAGCAGGCGGTACTCGGTCGGCCCGAGATCGATCGGCCTGCCATTGCGCACGACGCGCTTCTTCTCACGGTCAAGCTCGATGTCGCCGATGGCGAGCACGGTGGCGACGCGCTCCGGATTGGCGCGGCGCAAGAGCGCCCGCACGCGGGCGAGCAGCTCCGGCACCGAGAACGGCTTGACGATGTAATCGTCGGCGCCGGTTGCGAGCCCGCGCACCTTCTCGCTCTCCTCGCCACGCGCGGTGAGCATGATGATCGGAAGCTGGCGCGTTTCCGGCCGCGCGCGCAGGCGCCGGCAGAGCTCGATGCCGGAGAGGCCCGGCAGCATCCAGTCAAGCACCACCAGATCGGGCGTGCTCTCCTTCAACCGTGTGTCGGCATCATCGCCGCGCGCCGCCGTATCAACCTCGTAGCCTTCGGCTTCGAGGTTATAGCGGAGGAGCATCGTCAGCGGCTCTTCATCCTCCACGATCAATATGCGTGCGTTCATCGATTGGTCCTGTTAACGGTTGTCGCCGACCCGCAGGGCAGCAAAGGTCGTCGTGTCACCCTTCGGACGCTGATCGGCAATCGGCCGTCCCTCAATAATGTAATGCACCGTCTCGGCGATGTTGGTGGCGTGGTCGCCCATGCGCTCGACGTTCTTGGCGCAGAAAATGAGGTGGATGCAGAACGTGATGTTGCGCGGATCTTCCATCATATAAGTGAGCAGCTCGCGGAACACCGACGTGCAGACCGCGTCGATCTCCTCGTCGCCGCGCCACACTTCCATGGCCTTGCTGATGTCGCGGCGCGCATAGGCGTCGAGCACGGTCTTCATCTGCTCGAGCACCAGGTCGGTCATGTGTTCGACGCCGCGGATGAGCTTCGGCGGCGGGAATTCGGCATTGAGCGCGATCACGCGCTTGGCGATGTTCTTGGC
>DATARB010000289.1:0-53653 GCA_036264375.1 Pseudolabrys sp. | reverse complement strand
GTGGAAGACCGTGCGCGGCAACATTCTCTATGGCCTCGAACGCCAGGGCATGCCGAAAGCGGAACGCGAACAACGCGCGATGGATTTCATCGAGCTGGTCGGATTGTCGGGCTTCGAGGACAGTTACCCTTCCCAGTTGTCGGGCGGCATGAAGCAACGCACCGCGATCGCGCGTACGCTCGCATTCGATCCGAAAATCTTGCTGATGGACGAACCGTTCGGCGCGCTGGACGCGCAGACACGCGGACTGATGCAGGGCGAATTGCTGCGTATCTGGCAGCGCACGCCGAAGACGGTCATTTTCGTTACCCACGATGTACAGGAGGCCGTCTATCTCGCCGACCGCGTCGCGGTGATGTCGGCACGGCCCGGCCGCATCAAGACCATCGTCGATACCAAATTCGACAAGAACGATCCGGAAATCTTCAAAAACAAATTCTTCGTCGAGAAGGTCGATGAAATCTGGAACCTGGTGAAGGACGAAGCGATCAAGGCGCAGGGGAAGAAGAGTTGACAATGCACCTTCGTCTCGACGCAAGGCGATGCCTCTCCCTTCCCCTCCCCCCGCGCGCTCTTGTGCGTGGTGGGGAGGGGGCAGGGGTCGGGGGCAGCTTTCTTGTGCGCGAGGAGAAGAGAAGGCCCCCCACCCCGGCTCGCTTCGCTCGCCGACCCTCCCCGCCGCTCGCAAATGCTCGCGGGGGGAGGGAAAGGGGCGCCGCATGCTTGGCACGCCGATGAAATTCTTCATCCGCTACAGCCCGCTCCTCATCCTGGCCGTTGCCTGGGAGGCCTCATCACGCCTCGGGCTGGTGTCGCAAATGGCGCTGCCGCCATTATCCGACGTGGTCGCCGCCTGGATCGATCTCCTCAAGGACGGAGAACTGGTCGGCAACGGCCTCGCCTCGATCTATCGCGCCGCCGCCGGTCTCGCGCTCGCGGTCGTGATCGGTGGCATGCTCGGCATCGCCATGGCCTGGTTCAAGCCTGTGAACGTGCTGCTGGCCCCGATCGTGGAGATCTTCTATCCGCTGCCGAAGTCTGCACTGATCCCGGTCACCGTCATCTGGCTTGGCTTCGGGGACGGCTCGAAGATCCTGCTCATCTTTCTCGGCTGCATGCTGCCGGTGACCATCGGCGCCTTCAACGGCGCGCGCGCGAGCGAACAGCATCTCGTCTGGTCGGCGCGCAGCATGGGCGCGAGCCGCATGCGCATGCTGTGGGACGTAGTGCTGCCGAGCGCCATGCCCGAATTGCTCAACGGCATCCGCACGGCGCTGGCGCTGTCCTTCATCCTGCTGGTGTCGGCCGAGTTGATCGTGTCGCGTCAGGGCTTCGGCTATCTGATCGGGTTCCTCGGCGCCAACGGCTCTTACGATGCGATGTACGCCGTCGTGTTCACCGTCGCCTTCCTCGGCTTCGCCGCCGACCGCGCCTATCAAGTGCTCATGAACCGGATGCTGATATGGCGGCAATAGACCAGGCGCCACCGGAGCTGCCTGCGCTGCGCCTCGCGCGCGCGGCGCTGTGGCTTGGTGCGCGGGTGATTTCCGTCGTATTGCTGGTGGCGGCCTGGGAATTGGTTGCGCGCAGCGGCGCGGTGACGCAATTCCAGCTGCCCGCCTTGAGCAAGGTGCTGGTGCGCATCTGGAGCGACGCGCTCTCCGGCGATCTCGCCATCAACACCGCGGTGACGCTCTATCGCGCCATGGCCGGCTTCCTGATCGCCGCGGTGGGCGGGATCGCGCTCGGCGTGGCGATGGCGCGGCTTCGTCTCGCGCGCTGGTTCTTCGATCCGATCATCTCGGTCGGCTTTCCCATGCCGAAAATCGCCTTCCTGCCGGTCATCATCCTCTGGCTCGGCGTGTTCGACGTCTCCAAGATCACCATGGTCGTGTTCGACGCGATCTTCCCCGTGATCGCCGCGACCTTGATCGGCATCCAGGGCGTCGAGCGCGAACTGCTCTGGTCGGCGCGCAACATGGGCGCCAACGAACGCGAAACGCTATGGCAGGTAGTGCTGCCGGCGGCGCTGCCGCAGATCATGACGGGATTGCAGGTCGCGCTTCCGCTCTCCCTTATTGTCGCGGTGGTGACCGAGATGCTGATGGGCGGCTATGGTCTCGGCGGCGCGATGATGACGGCTTCGCGCTTCGCCAACTCCGTCGGCGTCTTCGCCGGCATCGTCGAGATCGCGGTGGTGGGCTACGTGCTGGTCAAGGCGATGGCATTGATCCGCCGAAGGCTCTTGATCTGGCATCAGGAGGCGAATGCGCCGAGTACGGCGTGAACGCCGCAACGACGAGGCTTGCCAAAATCGGTTGGAGGCCGGACAATCTCAATTAACGTGACGCGAAGCTTGCCGAACCAGAAGTGCAGGCACGTTCACATTCGGGAGGATGCAATGCGAATTCTCAAGCTCGTCCTGGCCGGCGCGTGCGCGCTCGGCCTGATCGGCATCGGTGCCGCCAGCGCCGAGCCGGTGAAGATCCGCCTGTCGTGGATCGTGCCGGTGTCCAACTGGGCGTCGATGATCGAGCAGAAGAAGGACCTCGCCCAGCACCTGGGCAAATCCTACACCCTCGAGATCATCCGCTTTGCCGGCACGCCGCCCTTGATCACCGCGCTCGCCAACAACGAGCTCGAGGTCGCCAATCTGACGTATCCGACTTTGCCCGTCGCCATTCAGAACGCCGGGCTCGACGACCTGCGGGTCATTGCCGACGAGTTCCAGGACGGCAATCCGGGCTACTACAGCAACGAATACATGGTCGCCAAAGACGGGCCGATCAAAAGCGTCGAAGACCTCAAGGGCAAGGTGCTGGCCACGAACGTGACCGGTAGCGCCGTCGACGTCGCCATGCGCGCCATGCTGCGCAAGCACAAGCTCGAGGACAAGCGGGACTACACCGTCATCGAGGCACCCTTTCCGACCATGCTCCCCATGCTGACGCAGAAGAAGGCCGATCTCATCACCGCCGTGCTGCCCTTCTCGCTCAATCCGGAACTGCGCAAGGCCACGACGACTCTGTTCAATACCAAGGACGCGGTCGGCCTCACTCAGTTCTCGATGTGGGTGGCGCGCAAGGACTTCATCGAAAAGAACCATGCGGCGATGGTCGATTTCATGGAGGACACGTTGCGGATCGTCCACTGGTATCTCGACCCGGCCAACCACAAGGAAGTCATGGAGATCTGCGCGAAGCTGACCAAACAGCCGGCAGAGCGGTTCGATTGGGTCTTTACGACAAAGGACAATTACCGCGATCCGAACATGCTGCCGGATCTCAAGACCTTGCAAAGCAATGTCGACATGGTGAAGGACCTCGGCTTCATCAATGCCAGCGTGGACATCTCCAAGCATGCCGATCTGAGCCTAGTGCAGGAAGCCGCGAAACGGCTCAAATAGTCCGCTTACCACATCTTGCGGTTGCGGGCCCCACGGGAATACCTTCCCTGGGGCCCGTCCCAATTGGCCGCAAGGCTGGCGCGAATATGGTTAATTTACTACTTTACAAGTTCCCCGAAAGCCGAAAAACTAAAGCCAGTGGCTGAACTTATATGGTTAACGGGGCAATCAAGATGAAAGATATCGTAAAGGCGTTCTACGGCGCCCTGCTCGTCCTCGGGCTGGCGGGCATCGTTCCGGACATGGCGGCCGCGCAAGACGGAAACCATTGGGATACGGTCTGCAACTGCCGCCGACCGGACTCCGAATATAACACCCGCCACATGGTCCGCGCAGCACCGCGCGTGGTCGTCCGTGAGCGCGTCGTCGACCATACCCGCGTGGTCAGGGGCAACACCAGGCTGATCCAGGAAAACCGTTTGATCGTTCATGTGCGGCCGGTGATCAACCGCGAAGTCGTCGTGCACCGGACCAACACGGTGGTGAGGGACGTCGTGCTGCACAAAGTCAACACCATCAACCGGGTCGAAGAAGTGCAGCGCCGCGAGTTGGTCAACCGCCAAATCGAAGGGTCGGTTCGCCATGTGGTCGAGCGGCGCGAAGTCCGCGGCCTGAACTGCAATTGCGGTCCCGGCGGCACGCGCAGCGGCGGCGACGTCGTCTCCTACCGCTACTGATTTCTGCGTTCCCGGCGAATTCATCAAAACCGCCCCGTCGAACCGACGGGGCGGTTATCATTTGGGCAACGCGATGCCCGCCGGCAGGTGTCAGATCGTCTTGAGCGGAATGGCGCCGAGGAAGTCGCGCTTACCGATATCGACGCCGCAATTGCGGACGATGCCGTAAGCGGCGCTGAGATGGAAATAGAAGTTTGGCAGCACGAAGTGATTGAGATAATCGGCGCCCTTCATCTGACCTTTGTTGGGCCCGAGCGGAAAGGTGATCTCGCGCTCGGATGAGGCGTCGATCGCCGCCTTGTCGAGCGTCTTGAGGAAGGCGATCGTCTTGGCAATGCGCTCCTTGAGCTGGTCGAGGGTCGTCTCGGTATCCTCGAACTTGGGCGGCTCGACGTTCGCGAGGCGCGCCGAACCGTTCTTGGCTTGGTCGCACGTAATCTGAATCTGGCGCGTGAGCGCAAACATGTCGGGCGCGAGCCGCCAGCCAAGCAGCACGGCCATGTCGACTTTCTTCGCTGCCGCATGGGCGGCAGCCTTGTCGAGCACGGCGGTGAGCGCATTCAGGCCGATCTCAAAGGCCGGCAGCGAAGCTTGAGACATCGTGTAGGGCATGGGAAATCCTTGACGGATGATTGGGGCTAGCCGAATCGCCAGCGCGCGAACGATGGCACGCGTGATGTGTGGGGTTCAATCGGCAGCGAGATCATTATCGGCCTGACGCGTCACATGCCAGCGCCTTACCCGTCACAGCCCAGCACGTCTTCGTGATGCGTCGCAGACAAGAAATCGTCACACATTCTGCGATTGGTACACTCCCGACATGTACCGCGTCCGGGCACGACCCCGCCCCCTTACACCTCCGCCCACTGGCGCAAGAGATTGTGGTAGACCGCCGTCATCTCGACCACCGAGGCATGCTCCGGGTGGTCGCGGCCGAGCTTGATGATCGCCATGTCCATGTCGAACAGAAGCGAGCGCTTGCTCTCGTCGCGGATCATGCTCTGCGTCCAGAAAAACGAGGCGATACGCGAGCCACGCGTGATCGGCGTCACATGGTGCAGCGAGGTCGCCGGATAGACGACCATGTCGCCGGCCGGCAGCTTCACCGCGTGCGTGCCGTAGGTGTCCTCGACCACCAACTCACCGCCGTCGTAGTCCTCGGGACCGGAGATGAACAGCGTCGTCGACACGTCGGTGCGGATGCGCACGCCGGCGCCGGCGCGGATCGCGTTGTCGACATGCGAACCGAAGGTCATGCCGGCGTCGTAACGATTGAACAGCGGCGGAAACACCTGCTTCGGCAGCACCGCCGACATGAACAGATTGTTGCGCGCGAGCGCGTCCAACACCATGTTGCCGAGCTCGCGCGCTTCCGGCGTCCCTTCCGGAAGCTGCAAGTTGTTCTTGACCTGCGCCGACTGATGGCCGGCGGTGACGCGGCCATCGACCCAGGCGGCCTTCTCCATCACGGCGCGACAGCGGGCGACCTGCTCCGCCGTCAGCACCTTGGGAATATGAATCATCATCTGGGCGCAATCCCTCTACCAGCGCGTCCGGAACGTCAGCGAGGCATATCGCCCCGGCGCCGGCACCGCCTGCCCCGAGTAATACTGGGCGTAATAGAACTCGTTGGTGAGGTTGTAGACATTGAGCTGGATGGTCGAATGCGAGTCGATCTGGTAGCTCGCCATGGCGTCGAACTTCCAATATTCCGGCACGTATTCGGTGTTCTGCGCATTCGCGAAACTATCCGAATTGTACGTGGCGCCGGCACCGATGGTGAACTGCGGGGTGATGTCGTAGGTGGTCCACAGCGAGAGACTTCGCGGTGGCGCATTGGGAAGTTGCCGTCCGAGCTGCGACAGGTCGGTTGTCTGGAGAATTTCCGTCCAGAGCTGGGTATATCCGGCGAAGATAGCCCATTGGTCGGTGAGCTTGCCGGCGACACCGAGCTCGTAACCGTCCGATCGCGCGACGCCACTCAGTATCTGAAACGCATTGGCGCCGGTCTGCGTGGGATCCAGCGGCACGCGCATGTTCAACTTGTCGATGCGGAACAGTGCGGCGTTGAGGCTCAGGCGGCCGCCAAGCACATCGGCCTTGGCGCCGATCTCCTTCACGTTCGTCTGCTCAGGAGCATCGCTGACCGTTCCGCTCGACAGCGTTCCGAGCTCCGAAGAGGGATTGAACGAGGTCCCTTGTGAGAAATAGAGGCTGGTGTTCTCAACGGGATGAACGATGATGCCGTAGCGCCAGCCGAGCATGCCGTCGGTCGTCTGCAGATGCTGATTGGCAGGAATGGTCTGCGTCAGATCGTCATACGTCGTGCGCAGATAATCGTAGCGCAGCGCGCCCATCAATTCGAGATACTTGGTGATCTTGATCTGGTCGCCGGCATAGATGCCCACGTCTGTCATCAGGGTGTCTTGCGGGCCGCCCCAACCGGTATCCGCGGGTCCGAATGGATTTGGAGCCGGATCGACCACCGTTACGCGGCAGACCGGGGCGCCGGGGGGCGTGGTTCCGCCCGATACCGGGTAACACAGATTGTCGCGCTGCTGATGCCGCGTTTCGCGGCTGAGCTCGAGGCCGGCGTTGAATGTGTGCTTCAGCAGGCCGGTGTCGAACTTCGAAACGAAGTCGGTCTGGTTGATAAGCTGCGTGTTATCGGTCTGGTTTTCCCAATGTTGCTGTCCGATCGTCATGTCGTCGACCGGATAGCCGGCCGGTGGTGTCGTAGCCGGACCGGTCAGCTGCCCCGCAATTCCAAGATTTCTTGGCGAGGTGGGCTCCGAGAAACGGTCGACGCGCATATAGCGCAGTGCATTCACGATCTTTGTGTCGGGGCTGAACTCGTGCTCGATCCAGCCGGTGACGATGTGCGCCTGGGTGTCGACCACGTCGGCAAATGGACCCGACGGGAAGCCGAGGAAGGTGTTGCGCGGAAGTGGAACGGGCGTCACGGCGCTGCCGTTGCCGTTATAGCCGGGATTGGTTAGCGCACCCGTCGTCGGCGAGTAAGTCGGCGGCGGCAGATACGGGAAGCCGTAATCCGGAACGCTCTCCTCGCCCTGGTAGATGTAGCTGAGCGTTGCTTTGGTGCTTTCGTCGAGCTTGATGGTGGCCGAGGGCGCCATGCCCCAGCGCTTGGTCCACACATTGTCGCGGTCCGGTGTGTCCAGGTTCTCATAGAGAGCCGTGATCCGTCCGGTGATGTTGTCCTTCGTGCCGTTCGCATCCATGTCGGCACGAAACCCCGGTCCGGTGGTTCCGGTCATCGTGCCTTCGGCATAAGAATTTCCGAGGAGGGGCAGCTTGGTGACGTTGTTGATCGCACCGCCGGTCGAGCCGCGGCCGAACGCGAAGCCCGACGGACCTTTGTAGACCTCGACACGATCGATCGAGAACAGATCGCGCGTATACCAGCCGGGATCGCGGATGCCGTCGCGGAAGATATCGCCGCGTGCGGTGAAGCCGCGGATGAAGGGGCTGTCGCCCTGCTGGCCGCCCTCGCCGGCGCTGAAGGTGATACCGCTGATGTTGCGCAGCGCATCTTCCATGGTCGTGGCGCGCTGTTCCTTGATCACCTGCTGCGTCACGACGTTGACCGTCTGCGGCGTGTCGAGCAGCGGCACCGGCAGGCGCGTGATCGACTGTTGCGTCGCCTGATAGCCGCCGCCCTGATCGCCGGTGACGTCGATGGTCGGAAGCTGCAAACCGCCCGCGTCTTGAGCGGCGGCGGTCGAGGCCGCCATCAGTGATGCCAAGCTGACGGCTGTACGAAGACGTGCGCGGGTGGAGATTTGGACACGGATTTCGCCGGCATTGGTTTTCAGGACTTGCGGAATGTTGTCATTGTGACTGAAAGACCCAGCCCCAATACTTGGCGCGGCGCTATTCATCTTTACGGCCCCTGCTTGAATACTATACTTTAGAACCGTAATAATCATCGCGATTATTAGGCATTAGTTGGAAACATGATATGTATTCGCCGTCAAGAACTAGTTGATATCTCGCCAGAACTATAGAATTAGAATACTTCTAAACTGGCAATACTGTTTGGAATACTTACAATCTTCGCGCCGATCGTTGATTTCTATTTTCCTCGCGCGTGCGGCTGTCTATAGCTTTGCCGGCGATCACGGAAAGGCTCCGGCAATGGCGGACACGCGCACGGCGAAGCTGCGCCGGCTTTGGCTCAATGTTCATTTGTGGATTGGCGTCGGACTGGCGGTGCTGCTGATCCCGATTTCGGTGTCAGGCGGTCTTCTGGTCTGGAACGACGACATCGATGCGCTGCTCAATCCGCAGCGTTACGCTGTGACCGGCCCGCAGATGATGCAGCCACCCTCCGCCTATCTCACCAAGGCAGCGGAATCGGTCGCCAAGACTCCAGGACAATGGCAGGCCACCAGTCTGCGCTATCCGGACGAGCCCGGCCTTCCCGCGCGCGTCACCGTGCGCGGCCCGGGGCGCGAGGGCGGCGGCCGGCCGAGCATGATGACCGTTTATCTCGATCCGCCGACGGCATCGGTGCTCGGTGCCACGGACTTCCGCGGATCGTTCATGGGCTTCCTGCACAGCTTCCATGAAAACCTGACGATGCCGCAGTACAACGGCCGGCAGATCGTCGGCTGGGCCGGCGCCGGCATGTTGATCCTGTCGCTCACCGGCATCTGGCTGTGGTGGCCGCGCAAAGGCGGCTTCATTCGCGGGCTGCGCTGGACGCGCTCGTCGCGCTTCACCTTCAACCTGCATCACCTGCTGGGCTTGTGGATATCGATCCCGCTGGCGGTGGTGTCGGCGACGGGAATTTATCTGGCCTTTCCGCAGACCGCCCGCAACGCGATGTCCTCGGTCGCGACAATGAACCCGCAGGGGCCGCGCGGCTTCTTCGGCGAGATTGCGCAGAACACCGCGCTCACCGCCGACCGCGCCGTCGAGATCGCGCAACAGGTGGAGCCCAATGCCAAGCCGGCAGCCCTGTTCCTGCCAACCGAACAGCGCGGCGAGCGTGCCCGCGGCCCCTCATGGCGCGTGCAGATGCAGCGCGCCGACGGCGACGCAGTGACCGTGGCGGTTGACGATCGCAGCGGCAAGGCCGCGCCGGTCCTGGCACCGCAATCCGGCGACCGCGCCGCGTCGTGGATCCGCTGGATCCACGAAGGCAGCCACAGCGGGCCAGTCTGGGCCCTCATCGTCTTCCTGACGGGCGTATTTCCGACCATTTTCGCGATCACAGGCACCATCATGTGGCTGCGCAAGCGCGCCGACAAAAAAGCGCTCGAAGTACAATCTGGCAGCGTAGAATGGCGGCCGGCGGAATGACGCAAAGATGTTACAATGTTACACTAGCTGGGGTGGTTTCCCTTGGAAGGAAGTGGCGTGAGATGAATGCTATTCATGATATTTCGCTGCGCCGTCGGCTGATCGCTGCCGCTATCGCCGCCGGATTCATGTTGCCCGCCGTCGCTGGCGCGCAGACCCCTGCCCCGTCACCCACGCCGTCTGCCCCGCCTGCCACCGCCGCTCCAATCACGCCCGCCCCGCAGGCGATCTCGCCCGCGCCGACGGCTCCAGCGCCGCAAACGCCCGCCGCGACCGCTCCTGCCGCACCATCGCCGGCTGCGCCATCGCCAGCCGCACCCCCGTTGGAGCCTTCTGCTTCGCCGGCCTCTCCGGCCGCTGCCGCCCCCGGCGCCGAAGCACCGGCTGCGGCACCGTCAACGCCCGACGTCACATTCAAGCTGCCGCGTGACCTCTCGCCCTGGGGCATGTTCATGGCCGCCGACATCGTCGTGAAGGCGGTGATGATCGGTCTTGCCCTCGCCTCGGTGTTGAGCTGGACCATCTGGTTCGCCAAAGGCATCGAACTGCTGACCGCCCGCACGCGGATGCGCCGCGCGATCGCTGCGCTCAATCAGGCGCGTTCGTGGGATGACGCCACGCAGCGCCTGCAGGGCCGCACGACCGGAGCCGGCGCCCTGGTCGCCGCCGCCGACACCGAACTGAAGCTCTCAGCCGATGCGCTGTCGCCAGACGGCGTGAAAGAACGCGTCGCCTCGCGGCTGGAGCGGATAGAGGCTGCTGCGGGCCGCAACATGATCCGCGGCACCGGCATCCTCGCGACAATCGGCGCCACCGCGCCCTTCATCGGCCTGTTCGGCACCGTGTGGGGCATCATGAACAGCTTCATCGGCATTTCGAAGTCGCACACGACCAATCTCGCCGTGGTCGCGCCCGGCATCGCCGAAGCGCTGCTGGCAACCGCGCTTGGCCTCGTCGCGGCCATCCCGGCGGTGGTGATGTACAACATGTTCTCGCGTTGGACCGCCACCTACCGCGCGCAGAACGCCGATGCGTCGGCCGAGGTTCTGCGGCTCATCAGCCGCGATCTTGACCGCGGCGCCTTCCATCGTGCGGCGGCGGAGCGCCGCCGCACAGTCGCCGCCGCCGAGTAAACGCTCATGAGCGTACGTCTCGACCACGGACAGGACGAACTGAGCGAAGTCCACGAAATCAACGTCACGCCGTTCATCGACGTGATGCTGGTGCTGCTCATCATCTTCATGATCGCCGCGCCGCTGGCGACCGTCGACATCTCGGTCGACTTGCCGGCGGCCAGCGCCGAACGCACGCCGCGCCCGGACAAGCCCTTGTTCCTGACGCTCAAGTCAGACTTGAGCGTATCGCTCGACAATGACTCGGTAAATCGCGCGGGCCTCGGCGCCGCGCTCGACCAGGCGACGTCGGGCGATAAGCAGCAGCGCGTGTTCCTGCGCGCCGACAAGGCTGTGCCCTATGGCGAGCTGATGGCATTGATGAACGATCTGCGCTCGGCCGGCTATCTGCACGTGGCATTGGTCGGCCTCGACAAGGCCTCGCAATGAGCGACCAAGGCAACACCCCGGAGCGCCGCGCCTGGTCCAAGGCCGCGCTGTGGGGCACGTGCTTTGCGGCCGCGCTATTGTTTCACGGCGTCGGCGCGGTGGCGCTGCTCGCGCACTGGAACGAGGAGTCCGACCTGACGGCGAACCCGCCGGTGGTGATGATCGACATGGCGCCGGCGCCGGTCGCGCCGACGACCACGCCGACCGACGTGCCGCCCGACCCGCTCGAGAGCAAACAGCAGATCGATCCCGATCCGCAGCCGGAAAAGCCGGTCGAAGAGACGAAGGTCGAGCCGGAGCCGCAACCGGAAGAGAAGCCGCCGGAGAAGGTCGACATCAAGCCCGACAATTCTCCGAAGCCCGAGCTTTCGGTCATGCCGCCGCCGAAGCCGGTCGAGAAGCCGAAAGAGAAGAAGGAAAAGCCGAAGCACAAGATGGCGAGCGTCGCGCACGCCCCCAGCGCCGCCGAGCAGCGGGCCGAACGCGCGGCATCGCCGAGCGCCGGCGCCGACTCGCACAATCCCAACGCGGTGCCGAACTGGAAATCGCAGCTCGTCGCTCAGCTCGAACGCAACAAGCGCTACCCCTCCGAGGCACAGTCGCGCGGCGATCAGGGCGTGGTGCGGCTCGCTTTCTCGATCGATCGCAGCGGCGGCGTGCACAATGCGCGCATCGTGGGCAGCTCGGGCTCGAGCGCACTGGATCAGGCGACCCTCTCGCTGGTCGCTAGAGCTGCGCCCCTGCCGCCGCCGCCGCCGGAAATTGCCGGCGCGCAGATCCCGATCGTGGTGCCGATCCGCTACAACATGCGCTGACGTAAGCCCCTCAGGTCTCGGCAGATTCCCGCTATTGCCGAACGGCGAGCGCATCCAAGGGGCCATTCCTAACGGCGATTAACCATAACAAGAAGCTAATCCACCCATTACCGCCCCACCGCTTGCCGGGGCCGCCCCGTCCTGGAAAAGATGCGCCCTGGAATGACGTGCGCAACTACGCCCGCGCACGCAAAAGGATAGAGGCCGTACAAGCGTCAAGGAGGCCCTCCCGACCACGTCGAGAGGATGGCAAGCATGAAGGGATTGACCGTAGTTCTGGTCACATGTGCTTACGTCGCCGGCGCAGCCATGCCGGCACAAGCGACAGTCGATCAGCGCAGTGACCGCTTTGCCAACACCGAGCCGCTCGAAACCATCGCGCGCAGCCGCTCCGACGCCGCCGAAGCCGCCGCGCAGGTGCCGGGCGCCGCTGCCGTGCTGCTGGAAGCGCTACGCTGGCGCGGCCGCACCGCCAAGCAACTCGGCCTGCCGACCAAGCTGTGGTGCGCCGACTTCATGAATTACGTCTTCCGCAAGGCCGGCGGCAAAGGCACCTCCTCGCGCGCGGCGCGCTCGTTCCTCGATTTCGGCAAGAAGCTGGACGGTCCGCGCGTCGGCGCCATCGCCATCATGTACCGCAAGGGCGCCAACAACGGCCATGTCGGCGTCGTGCGCGGCACCGACGGCCAGGGTAATCCGATTGTCGTCTCGGGCAATCACGGCCCCACCGTCACGCAATCGGTCTATCCGAAGGGCAAGGTGCTCGCCTACGTGATGCCGCCGGACTACGTGCTCGAAGACATGGCGAAAGCCGCCCGCCGCGCTGCGGCTGCTTCGATCAATGGCGACGCCGCAGCGGCCGCGGCGAAATAATCCGAACATCCACGGCTTGCAGCAGCGCCGGCAGACGTAAACGCACGTCGTTAACGCGCGCGCCGCAACGATTGCGCCATCGTCGAAAATGCGCGCCGCCAGTTAATGTTAACTCGGGCAAAGCCTCGACGCTGCGCAATCCAAATGCAGACTGGACGCCCATAGGTTGTCTTCACTCCGAACTCAGAAACCTGAACCGGAAGACAACGACGAGGCGGCATGGACGGGGGACTGCGACGCTTCATCATCGGCGTGATCGCGGCGGCATTTCTGCCGCTTGCCGCGTCGTCTTCGTTCGCCGTGACGCGCAATCAGATCAAGTCGTGTGACTCGCGTGAGGACATCGCGCCGGATCAGCGCATCACCGCTTGCAGCGCTGTCATCGACGACAAGCGCGCCAAGAAGCCCGAAAAGGCGCAGGCTTATGCCAATCGCGGCAAGGCCTACCGCGCCAAAGGCAGCGCCGATCAGGCGATCCGCGACTTCGACGAAGCCATCAAGCTCGACGGCAGGAATGCCGAGGCTTTCTATCATCGCGGCCTGGCGTTGCGCGACCGCGGCGACAGCGAGCGCGCGACGCAGGATCTCGAGCAGGCGGTCAAATACGACAAACGCAACTTCACCGCCTTCGATACGCTGAGCCACATTTATTACGACCGCCGCGAATACGACCGCACCATCGACGTGCTCAACCAGGCGATCAAGCTCAATCCGAACGCCGCCCTCGCCTTTTATAATCGCGGCATGGCCTATCGCGCCAAGGGCGAGCCGGACCGCGCCATCCCCGACTACGACCGCGCAATCAAGCTCAACCCCAACGACGCGGTCGCTTACGAAAGCCGTGGCCTCGCTTACCGCGACATCCGCGACTACGAGCGCGCTATTCAGGACTTCGACCAGGCGATCAAGATAAGGCCCGACTTCGTGCTGGCGCTGAACGACCGCGGCATCGCCTATGCCGCCAAGGGCAGCGTAGACCGCGCCATCCAGGACTTCGACCAGGCCATTCTGATCGATCCGCGCGACGGCTTCGGCTACAACAACCGCGGCCTTGCCTATCGCAATCGCGGCGACGTCGATCGCGCCATTAAGGATTACGACCAGGCCATCCTGCTCAATCCCAATTACGTGCTGGCTTACTACAACCGCGGCAACGCCTATTACGACAAGCGCGACTACGACCGCGCCATCGGCAACTACGATCAGGCCATCCAACTCGACAGCCAATACGCGCTCGCTTACTACGACCGTGGCGTCTCTTATTTCGAGAAGCGCGACTTCGACAAGGCGTTGCGCGACCTCTCGCAGGCGATCAAGCTCGATCCAAAGGATGCCCTGTCCTGGTACAATCGCGGCATCACTTACGCCGCGCGTGGTGACGCTGAGCACGCCGTCGCCGATTTCGACCAGTCGATCCGTATCGACGGCAAGAACTCGCTCGCGTTCTACAATCGCGGCCTCGCCCTGCGCAGCAAGGGCGAGGATGAGCGCGCTATCGCCGATTTCGGCACGGCCCTGCGTCTCGACCCGAAGAACGCAGCCGCCTTCTTCCAGCGCGCCACCGCCTATCGCGCGCGCGGCGACCTCGAACGCGCACTGGCCGACTTCGACCAGGCGATCCAGCTCGACGGAAAGAACGCGGTCGCCTTCTACGACCGTGGCCATGTGCTCTACATCAAGCACGAGTACGACCGCGCCATCGCCGATCTCAACCAGGCGATCAACATCAAGCCGGACTACACCGCCGCCTTCAACGTGCGCGGACAGGCGTATAACGGCAAAGGCGACAGCGACCGCGCCATCGCCGATTTCGATCAGGCGTTGCGCATCGATCCGGTCTTCGCTCCCGCCCTGAGCAATCGCGGCGACGCCTACCAGAAGAAGCGCGATTACGACCGGGCCATCGCCGACTTCGACCGGGCCATCAAGGTCAATCCAGCCCTTTCCAGCGCCTATTTCAGCCGAGGTCTCGCTTTGAAGGACAAGAGCGACTGTCCGCGCGCGGTTGCCGACTTCACGCAGGCGCTCAAGCTCGACGGCAAGAACGCCGATGCCTTCAATGCGCGCGGCGCCTGCTATGCAAGTCTCAACGACGACGATCACGCCCTGCAGGACTTCGACGCCGCGATCAGGCTCAGCCCCACCTTCGGCGCGGCCTATTTAAATCGCGGCATGGCGAGCTACGAACGCCACGACTATGACCGCGCGGTCGCCGATCTGTCGGAGGCCATTCGGCTCGATCCGCGCGACGTGACGGCCGTGCACAACCGCGGGCTCGCCTATCGCGAGCGGCGCGACTACGACCGGGCCGTCGCCGATTTCGACCAGGCGCTCAAGCTCGATCCCAAGTTCACCGCCTGTTACGTCGATCGCGGCAATGCCTATCAGCAGAAGGGCGATTACGACCGCGCGGTGCAGAATTACGATCAGGCGATCAAGCTGGAGCCGAAATACGCGGCCGCTTTCACCGAGCGCGGCAACACTTATGCCTTGCGGGGAAAGATCGACCGCGCCTTGCAGGACTACGAGCAAGCGATCAAGTTCAATCCGAACTATGCCGGCGTCTTTAACAGCCGCGCTCTGCTCTATCAGCGCAAGGGAGACACCGCGCATGCCATCGCCGACCTCGACCAGGCGATCAAGCTCGATCCCGGCTTCGCCGTGGCGCTCAACAATCGCGGCGCCCTTTACCAGCAGAAAGGCGACGTCGACCGGGCCATCGCCGACTATGACAGCGCCATCAAGGCGAACCCACGTTACGATGTGGCGCTCAACAGCCGCGGCATGGCCTACAAGAGCAAGGGCCAGATCGACCGCGCATTGCGGGACTTCGACGCGGCGGTGAACATCAATTCCGGCTTCGCGCTGGCGCTGCTCAACCGCGGCGTGACGCTGGAGGAAGCCGGCTACCACGACCGCGCGCTCAAGGATCTCGATCAGGCCCTCAAGCTCACTCCGGCCAATGCGCCGGCCTATAATGCGCGCGGCCTCGCCTTCAGCAACATGCGCGACTATGAGCGCGCCGTGGCCGATTTCAGCCAGGCGATCCGGCTCGACGGCAAGCTCGCCGCCGCTTACAACAACCGCGGGCTGGCCTATCGCGCCAAGAACGAGAACGAACGCGCCATCGCCGATTTCAGCATGGCGGCGCAAATCGATCCGACTTATGCGATGGCCTTCAGCAATCGCGGCAACGCCTATGTCGAGCGGCGCGATTACGACCGCGCCATCGGCGATCTGACCCAGGCCATCAAGCTCAATCCGGACGCCGTGCGCGGCTATTACGACCGCGGCATCGCCTACGGCGCCAAGGGCGATCCCGACCGCGCCATCGCCGATTTCGAGGCCGCGCTCACGCTCGACCCAAAGAATGCCATCGCACTGAACAACCGCGGCTTCGCCTATCGCAGCAAAGGAGACAACGACCGCGCCATCGCCGACTTCAGCGAGGCAATCAAGCTCAACGCCAATTACGCGGCAGCCTACTCCAATCGCGCCAATTCCTATGCCGACAAAGGCGATCTCGACCGCGCCATCGCCGACTTCAGCCAGGCGATCAAGCTCGACGCGAAAGACGCCTACGCCTATCACGACCGGGGCATCGCTTATTATCTGAAGCACGACGTCGAGCGCGCCATTTCCGATGTCGAGGCGGCGATCAAGATCACGCCGGCCTATACGGTGGCGGCGAGTTCCCGCGGCAACGACGCGCGTGCGCAGCATGGCTATGACCGCGAGGCGTCCGAGATCGCGCAACCGCTGCGCGTCAGCCCGCTGTTCGCCCTCGCCTATAATGACCGCGGCATCGAGCGCGGCTCCAAGAACGAGACTGACCGCGCTGTTGCGGATTTCGACTCCGCAATCAAGCTCAACCCGAATTTCTCCGCCGCCTACTACAATCGCGGCAACGCCTTCTTCCGGAAGCGCGACTACGAGCGGGCCATCGCCAATTTCGACACGGCCATCCGGCTCAATCCGAAGGACGCCATGGCCTATTACGACCGCGGAGTCACGCGCTACGAGCGCGAGGAATATGACCGCGCAATCGCCGATCTCGACCAGGCCATTCGC
The DNA here is from genome assembly GCA_036264375.1 of Pseudolabrys sp. Taxonomy (GTDB): domain Bacteria; phylum Pseudomonadota; class Alphaproteobacteria; order Rhizobiales; family Xanthobacteraceae; genus Pseudolabrys. The sequence continues at coordinate 36,921 of DATARB010000289.1, read as the reverse complement.
CTCGACCCGAAGAACGCCGCGGCGCTCTACAATCGCGGCATTGCTTATCACGAGATGCGCGACTACGATCGCGCCATCGCCGATTTCGAGGCGGCGATAAAGATTGATTCCAAGCTGGCGGCCGCGTTCAGCGCGCGCGGCAAGGCGCTGGCGAGCAAGGGCGACTACGACAAGGCGGTTGCCGACCTGACGCAGGCTGTCAGGCTCAGTTCAAGCGACGCGGCGATCTACAACGACCGCGGTATTGTCTACGGGCTCATGGGCGACAGCGACCGGGCGATTGCCGACTTCAATCAGGCGGTCTCGCGCAACGCACAATACGCGCCGACCTACAACAACCGCGCCATCGCCTTCGCTGCCAAGAATCAGCTGGACCGCGCCATCCAGGACTACGACCAGGCGATCAAGCTCAACGCCGGCTATGCCGCCGCCTTCTATAATCGCGGCAATGCCAAATACGACAAAGGTGATTACGCGCAGGCCATCGCCGACTACGACAGCGCCATCAAGCTCAATCCGGCCGACTCGGCCGCGCTGAACAATCGCGCCAATGCTTACACCAACCGGCGCGATTTCGATCGCGCCATCCTCGATGTGTCGCAGGCGCTCAAGTTGAACCCCGGTTACGCGCAAGGGCTGAACGATCGCGGCGTCGCCTATGCCGCGAAGGGCGATGTCGATCGTGCGCTCGGCGATTTCGAGCAGGCCGTGAAGGCCGATCCGGCCAGCAGCATCGCCTATTACAATCGCGGTCTCGCCTTCCGCGACCGGCGTGACCTCGACCGCGCCATCCAGAATTTCGACGAAGCAATCAAGCTCAATCCGGGGTACACGGTCGCCTACACCAATCGCGGCACCGCGCTCGCGTTCAAGCGCGATTACGACCGGGCTATCGCCGATTTCGACCAAGCTCTCAAGTTGCGGCCGGACAACGCGAGCGCCTATTACGAACGGGCGCTCAGCTTCGGCGCCAAGGGCGATACCGATCGCGCCATCGGCGACCTCACGGCGAGCATCAAAATCGATCCGGCCAACGCGCTCGCATTCTATAACCGCGGCATCGCCTATCGCCTGAAGGGCGACATAGGCCGCGCCATCGCCGACTTCGGCGAGGCAGTCAGGCTCGATCAGAAGTTCGCATTCGCCTATTACCAGCGCGGCAATGCGCTCTATGAGAAACAGAGCCTCGACGCGGCCATCGCCGATTTCGGAGAAGCAGTCCGCTACAACCCCAACTACGATCTCGCCTATTATCATCGCGGCCTGGCCTGGCGCGACAAACGCGACAACGACAAGGCGATCAACGATTTCAGCCAGGTCATCCGGCTCGACGGCAAGAATGCGGCCGCCTTCGACAATCGCGGCCTCGCCTATCGCATGAAGGGCGATCTCGACCGCGCCATCGCCGATTTCGACCAGGCCGTGCGGCTCGATCCGAATTCGGCCACGGCGTTGCTCGACCGCGGTACGGCGTTCGGTCTCCGTGGCGACAATGACCGCGCGGCGCAGGACCTCAGCGCCGCTCTCAAGCTCGATCCGAAAAATGCGGTGGCGCTCAACAACCGAGGATTCGCATTTCGCAACAAAGGCGAGACCGAACGCGCCATTGCCGACTTCAGCGACGCCATCAAACTCGACGCGAACTACACGGCCGCCTATTTCAATCGCGCCAATGCCTATTACGAGACACGCGACCTCGAAAGGACGATCGCGGATCTCAACGCGGCAATCAAGCTCGATGCAAATTTTGCCGCCGCCTACAACGCGCGCGGCGTCGCCTACGACAACAGAAACGAGTTCGACCAGGCGATCCAAGACTACAGCCAGGCCATCCGCCTCGATCCAAAGAACGCGCGCGCCTTCAACAATCGCGGCTTCGCCTACCGAAACCGCGGCGATTTTGACCGCGCCGTCGCCGATTACACGCAGGCGCTGACCATCAACCCCGCCTTTGCGCTCGCGCTCTACAATCGCGGCATCGCTTATTACGACAAGCGTGACTTCGAGCACGCCACGCGCGACATGAACCAGGCGATCAAGCTGAACCCGAATTTCTCCACTGCGTTCGCCGACCGCGGCATTGCCGCCTATGACAGGCTGGACTACGACCGCGCCATTGCCGGCGCCGATCCGCTCATCAAGGCCAAGCCGGTCTATGCGGTGAGCCTGAGCGGCCGCAGCGCGAGCTACGAGAACCGGCGCGAGGGCGACCGCATCATCCAGGACGCGAGCCTGCCGATCCGCAATAACCAGTACAACGCCTATGCCTATTCGCCCGACACCTTCCCTTCGGCGAGCCCGTCATTGACCGGCGGCGAGCCGGCGAAAGTGCAGGCAGCGATCCCCGCCCCTGCGCCGGCCCCCCCTTCGCCGACACAAGCTTCCGTGGGGCCAGCGCCAAAGGCCACTCAAGAGGCGCTGGATACGGCTAAGGACGACGACGAGATCCCGATGCCGCAACGCAGCCCGAAGCGTCCGGCGCGGCCTGCGGCCAAAGAAAGCCGGGCCAAGGACGCGCGCCCGCCGGCGACCCAGCCGAAGCCGCGCGCACGCGAGGGGCTGCCGCACCGCGCCGCGATCAGCCGTGCTGACGCTTGGCCGCCGCTGTCTGGGCGTAAGCCCGTTCGCCAATAATCCGGCCGACCATCACCAGCACCGGGCCTGGCAGGGCGGCCTGCGCGATGCGCTCGGCCAGTTCGCCGATCGGCGCGGTCACCACCACCTGATCGGGCCGCGTCGCGCGCGCGATCGCCAGCGCCGGCGTAAGCGGATCGAGCCCTTCGGCCGTCGCCTTCGCCACCAGCGCGGCCAGCGTACGCGTCGGCATGTAGATCGCGGTCGTCGCCGCCGGATCGGCGAGGCTGCGCCAGTCGAGGTCGTCGGGCAGCTCGCCATTCTTGGCGTGGCCGGTGACGAATTGCAGGCGCCGCGCGTGCTTGCGATCGGTCAGCGGCAGCCCGAGCTTCGCCGCCGCACCCTGCGCCGCGCTGATGCCGGGCACGACATCGACCGGAATCTTCGCCGTGCGGCAGGCCTCGATCTCCTCGCCGGCGCGGCCGAACACCAGCGGATCGCCGCCTTTGAGCCGCACCACGCGCTTCCCCTGCTTGGCGAGCCCGACCATCAGCATGTTGATGTCGTCCTGCTTGCAGGATGGGCCGAAGCCGGTCTTGCCGACCAGCATCTTGCGCGCCTCGCGGCGGGCGAAGTCGAGCACCTCGCGCGAGACCAGATCGTCGAACAGGATCACGTCGGCCGACTGCAAGGCGCGCACCGCGCGCAGCGTCAAGAGTTCGGCGTCGCCAGGACCGGCGCCAACCAGCGTCACTGAGCCGTTATCGACCTCGGCGCCGAGGCCTTTCACTTCCGCGACGAAGCGGTCGAAGTCGTCCTGCGAGGCCTCGCGGTCCGGATTGGCGATGGCGTGCGCGGTGAACAGCTGCCAGAACTTGCGCCGTCCGGCGAAGGACAGATCGGTCGCCTTGACTGCGGCGCGCCACTTCGCCGCTATAGCTGCCCACGCGCCGAAGCCTTTCGGCAGCAGCGCCTCGAGCTTGGCGCGGATCACCTGCGCGAAGACGGGCGCGGCGCCGTCGGTGGAGACCCCGATGACCAGCGGCGAGCGATTGACGATGGCGCCGAAGGAAAAATCACAGAACGCCGGCTTGTCGATGACATTGACCGGTACGCCGGCGGCGCGCGCGGCCCTGGCGAAGACGTAAGCCGCCTCGTCGTCCTCGAATGCGCCGATCGCGATCGCCGCGGCGCTCAGATCGTCGGGCGTCCAGGCGCGCCGCTGCACGAAGATCTCGCCGCGCGGCGGATCGCCGGCAATGAGCATTAGTTCGTCCGAAGGCTCCGCCGCATAAACCTCGACGCGCGCGCCGGCGGCCGAGAGTAGCTCTGCCTTCCAGGCTGCGGCGGCGCTGCCGCCGGCGACTACGGCGCGCTTGTTTTCCAAGGACAGGAAGACCGGCAGACGCGCCAGCGGGTCCATCCGGCCGGGCCGTGTTTCGGAAGGTATACGGGCGATTGTCACGGGCGCAGTCCTCCAGAGAGAGCCCCTCGCGGCTGATTCCAGCAAGTCACGTGCCAGCCACTAACCATTTGATCTACCTATACAAATTTCGCCTGATACAATCTACGTCGATCGGACGTGCTTAAAGTACAGGCACCCGCCCGGCGCCGGTCCCGATCGTCACTCGGCGGCCACATGGCTGGCCTTCCGGCCGACATTGGCGTGGAAATCGGCGCCATTGCCGGTCTTCGCCACAAAGCCCGCGCGGATGGTAAAATCTCCGAAGCGCTCGCCCCTCTCGCGCTCGGCCGCATAGGCACCGAAGATCGGATCGAGCGCGCCGACGATCCCATCGTGCTCGAGGTCCTCGGCATAGAGCTTCGACAGCCGCGAGCCGTCGAAGGCCGCGCCGAGATAGAGATTGTAACGGCCCGGCCCTTTGCCGACCAAGCCGATCTCCGCGAGGTACGGCCGCGCGCATCCGTTCGGGCAGCCGGTCATGCGGATGACGATGTCGTCGGCGGAAAGACCATGCGCGGCGAGACGCTCATCAAGCGCGGTCATCAGATCGGGCAGATAGCGCTCGCTCTCGGCCAGCGCGAGACCGCACGTCGGCAGCGCCACGCAGGCCATGGAATTGCGCCGCAGGCCGGACCAGGGCGCGAGCATGCCGGCCGCGCGCGCCAGCGCCTCGATCTCCCACTGCTTCTCGGTCGGCACATTGGCGATGATCAGATTTTGGTTTGGCGTAATGCGGATGTCGCCGTCATGCGCCTGCGCGATATTGCGCAGCACGGTCTGCTGTGCGGCGCCGGGAATGTCGTGAATGCGGCCGTTCTGGATGAACAGCGTCAAGTGCCCGCGTCCGTCGTCGCCCTGCGTCCAGCCATAGCGGTCGCCGGTGGAGGTGAATGTGTAGGGCTTGGCCGGCGCAAGCGCCACGCCGGAACGGCGTTCGACCTCGGAACGGAACGCATCGAGCCCGCGATCCTCGATCGTGTATTTCAGCCGCGCGTGCTTGCGGCTCTTGCGGTCGCCCCAGTCGCGCTGGACTGTCACCACCGCCTCCGCGATCGCGACCGCATCCTTTGTCGAGCTATAGCCCATGACATCCGCCGTGCGCGGATAGGTATCCGTCTCGCCATGCGTCATGCCCATGCCGCCGCCGACGGTGACGTTCCAGCCGGCGACCTCGCCTTTGTCATCGAGGATGGCGATGAAGCCGAGATCGTGCGCGAAAATGTCGACGTCGTTCGACGGCGGCACCGCCACCACGACCTTGAATTTGCGCGGCAGATACGTCTTGCCGTAGATCGGCTCCTCGACCTCCGCTTCGCCGCCGGCGACGCGCTCGCCATCCAGCCAGATCTCGCGATAGGCCGGCGTCTGCGGCAGCAGGTGATCGGACACTGCCTTGGCCAGATCCTGGGCCGCCGCATGCGCGCGCGACTGAAACGGATTGGGATTGCACATCACGTTGCGGTTGACGTCGCCGCAAGCCGCGATGGTGTTGAGCAGAACGGTATCGATCTCTTTCAACGTGGATTTCAGGTTCGACTTGATGATGCCGTGCAGTTGCACCGTCTGCCGCGTGGTCAGCCGCATGGTGCCGTTGCCGTAGTCGCGCGCGACCTGGTCGAGCGCGAGCCATTGTTGCGGCGTGAGCACGCCGCCCGGAATACGAACCCGGATCATGAAGGCGAAGGCTTTCTCCATCTTCTTGCGCCCGCGCTCGGGCCGCAGATCGCGGTCGTCCTGCAGATACATGCCGTGGAACTTGACGAGCTGCTGGTCGTCCTCCGTGATCGCGCCGGTGATCTCGTCCTGCAGCCCTTCCGCGAGCGTGCCGCGCAGGAAGTTGCTGGCGTCCTTGATGTGCTCGTTGCGGGAGAGTTCGTCGTCAGCCATGGCTCGTTCCACATTTGCGACTGTCATCGTCCGCGAAAGCGGACAATCCAGTGTTCACTGTCACTGGCGATATAGCACGAGGCCGGTGGCTACTGGATGCCCCGCTTTCGCGGGGCATGACACCGGATAAGCAGCGCCCTATCGCTCAATACACGTCCTGAAGATAACGCTTTTCGCGATCGAGCGTTGCCACCGCCTGCTCGGCCGCTTCCGGCGTGAGGTCCTTCACGTCGGCGTAAGCGCGCGTGAGCGTGGCGTGCACGTCCTTGGCCATGGATTTGGCATCGCCGCACACATAGAAGAGCGCGCCATTGTCCAGCCATTCGACCAGTTCGCGGCGGCGCTCCCAGATCTTGTGCTGGACGTAGACCTTCTCCGGCCGGTCGCGCGAGAAGGCGACGTCCATGCGGGTCAACACGCCGTCCTTGAGCGCATCCTGCCAGTCGAGCTGGTAGAGGAAGTCGTGCGTGAACGTGCGGTCGCCGAAGAACAGCCAGCTTTTGCCGGTGGCCTCCGTCGCGCGGCGCTCCTGCACAAAAGCGCGGAACGGGGCGACGCCGGTGCCGGGACCGACCATGATGATGTCCTTGTCCGGCGCCGGCAACGCGAAGTGCTTGTTGGGCTTGAGCTTCACGCGCACGCGGTCGCCCTTCTTGAGCCGCTCCGCGACGTAGTTGGAGGCGACGCCCTTTCGCGCGCGGCCGTGGCTGTCGTAGCGCACCGCAGAGATCAAGAGGTGCGCTTCGTCGCCAACTTCGCTGCGCGCGGACGCGATGGAATAGGCGCGCGGCGCCAACGGGCGCGTCAGCGCCCGCAGCTTCCCCGCATCGATCGTGGTCGGGAAGGCTGCGAGGAGGTCGATAAGCTGACGTCCGGCGATCCAGTCGCGCACCCCGGCGCCGGCGATCAGCTTCTTCACCGATTGATCGCCGGTCGAAGCCGCATAGGTCTCGACGGTCTTGGCCGACAATGTCGTGACATCGCGCGCGGTGAGAAGATCGTTGCGCAGCGCCTCGTCGCCCGACAGGCCGGAGATCTTCAAGAGATCGTCCACGTAGGCCGGATCGTTCTGCGGATAGAGATCGAGCGAATCGCCCGGATTGTAGGCCGGGGCCGCGCCATCGAATGACAGCGCCAGATGTACGGTCTCTTTGTTGGAGCGCGAGGAGTTCAGGTTGACGTGCTCGGTGACCTCGGCCTCGACCACATCGGTATTGGGCGAGCCGGCGGGCTTGCCGCCGAAGTCGACGGCAATGACTTGACCGTTTCCCTGGCCGCGGCCGGCATCCGGCGGGGCCAAAGCCTTCAGCGCGTTGCCGATCCACTCCCCGGCCGGCTCGGCGAAATCGAGATCGCAATCGACGCGATCGACAACCCGCTTGGCGCCCAACGCAGCCAGCCGCTCGTCGATCGCCTTGCCGATGGCGCAGAACTCCGCGTAGGCGGTGTCGCCCAGCGCCAGCACGCCGTATTCGACGCCATCGAGGCGCGGCGCGCCCTCGCCCATCAATTCCTTATAAACGCGCGTCGCGCGTCCCGGCGGCTCGCCTTCGCCCCAGGTCGCGGCGATCACGACCAGACGTTTCGCGGTCTTGAGCGTTGCCAGATCGAGGTCGGCCATATCGACGACGGCCGGCTTGAAGCCGAGCTTGCGCGAGGCCTTCGCCACGTCACCGGCGAGCTTCTCGGAATTCCCGGATTCGCTGGCAAAGATGATGGTGAGCGGCTCAGCCGGGCGTGCCGGCGCCGCCGGCTGCGCGGCAGCGGCCGCTCCACCTGTGACCGACTCCACGCCGGCGAGGAACCCGGAAAGCCAGGCGCGCTGCACCGGAGTGGCCGGCCCAACCACGCGATTGAGCAGATCGACGTCCTCTTCGGAGAAAGGCGCGGTTTTCGGGATAGTACCAAAGCCTGAGGACATGAACGCTCACCTGCAATAGAAGCTCTTAAATAGAAGACTATTCTGCGCAATCGCAATAAGTGCCGGGAAATAAGAGATATCTCCTCTCGGCATAGCGGCGGGGGCAAAGATTTTCCCCGCTTATCAGGTTGTGGAGAATGCACGGCCCCCGTGTCGCGCGGCAGAATCGCATGCCAAAAAAGTGGGGCATGAGTCCAGCCTATCGCAATGCCCTGAAGGCCCTTTTACTGCCCGCCGAGGAACGCGTGTTCCGCCGGCTGGACACGCCGCAGAAGATCCAGACCTTCATCGACCGGCTGCCGGCAAATTTCGAGCTCGACGGCGATACGGTGATGTCGCCGCGACGGGTCCTCAAGGCGCGGGTCGCCCATTGTGCCGAAGGCGCGATGCTGGCCGCCGCCGTGCTCACCTATCACGGCAAGCCGGCCTGGCTGATGGACCTGCGCGCTTTGCCGAGCGACCACGACCATGTGATCACGCTGTTTCAGGAGCGCGGGCTGTGGGGCGCTATCAGCAAGACCAACCACGCCATCCTGCGCTGGCGCGATCCGATCTATCGCAGCCCGCGCGAGCTGGCGATGACTTATGCGCATGAATATTGCCTCGCCGGCGGCAAGAAATCGCTGCTGGAATTCTCGCGGCCGTTCTCGCTCGCCCGCTTCGCGCCCAAGCGCTGGGTGATCGCCGAGGAGGAATTGCACTGGCTGATGGACGAACTCGACGGCGCCCCACACACGCCGGTGGCGCCGCCGCTCGCCATGCGTAAACGCCGTCGCTCGACCGAGGTGGAGTTGCTCTCGCAACTCGTGCTCGAATGGCCCGATCCCCGCAAACCGAAGCCGAAACAAAGCCGCAAGGTCAAGGCGAAAGGCCGGCGCTGACGATTGTCCGCCTTGCGGCGGCACCCTAAGGTGCCCCGCGACATGGCGGGGATCGGCACGTGACTTCTGTTTTCACTTTCAGCAGACAATTGACCATCGCCTGGGGCGATTGCGATCCCGCGGGCATCGTCTTCAATCCGCGCTTCTTCGAATTCTTCGACACCAATGCCTGGATGATGTTCGATGCTGCTTTGGGCGTGGCACCGCAAAACCTGGCGAGCCATTTCGGTATTGTCGGCATCGCGCTGGTCGATGCGCGCGCAAATTTCTTAAAGCCCGCGAAATTCGGCGACGTCGTGGAGATAACGTCGCGGGTTTCCGCGTTCCGCCGCTCGAGCTTCGATATCGAGCACAGACTGATGAACGGCGGCGAGCTCGCGACCGAAGGCTGGGAAACGCGGGTGTGGACCGGCCGGAGCCCGACCGATCCGGACAAGATCGTCGCTTTGCCGATCCCGGACGATGTGATCGCGAAGTTTGGCGGGGTGGCGTGACGCTATGAGGCACGGTGTTCGTTTTCCCTCCCCCCGAAAGGGGGAGGGTCAGGGAGGGGGTCGCGCCCAATATTGCGATTGAAGAAGACCCCCACCCGCTCGCCTCCGCTTCGCGATGGCGAGCGACCCCCCCCTTACAGGGGGAGGTAAAGAAAGAAAACTACGCGATCTTCACGTACTCGAACTCGCCCGGCTTGTTGTCGATGCCGACCTTGGGCGGCGCGATCCAGCTCGCGAACTTGCCCGCCTCGAACTGCGGCTGCATCAGGCTCTCGATGAAATCACGGTCTTCGTCCGACGGAAGATAGTCTCCGCGGCGCGCGCTCCACTCGGCGTCGCCAAAAACATTGCCCTGCACGTCGGTCTTGATCTTGGAGAACTCGCCAATGTTGCGATGAAATGCGACGTGCGGCAGCTTGATCTCGAACGGAATGCCGAAGCTTTCGATCACCTTGTTCCAGCGGCCGACGCCGACATTGCAGTCGGCGACATAATCGTCGCGCAGCCGCATGTTGAGCGCCGACAGCGCCGGCGCATCTTCGTTCTGGATCTTGCCGTCGATCAGGCGCAGCACCGGATAGGTGTCGCTCTCGAGCTGATGGTCGTCGGTGAGACGATTCTCGCGATAGCGGCCTTTGATCCCGGCGTGGAACGCATTCGCGGCGTTGGTCGATATCTCGTTGCCGAACAAGTCCAGCGTCAGCGAGAAATGCAGGTTCGCCTTCTTCTGGATGGTCGGCAGATCGATGACGCCGAGCTTGCGGACCGCGGCGATATCGTCAGGATTGCTGATCCCCGCCTCTTTCATCGCCTCGCAGGTGCGCTGGATGACGCGCGTAACGCCGGTCTCCCCGACGAACATGTGGTGCGCTTCTTCCGTGAGCATGAAGCGGCACGTGCGCGAGAGCGGATCGAAGCCAGATTGCGCCAGTGCCTCGAGCTGCATCTTGCCGTCGCGGTCGGTGAAATATGTGAACATGAAGAACGACAGCCAGTCAGGCGTCTTCTCGTTGAAGGCGCCCAGCATGCGCGGCGTATCGGCGTCGCCCGACCGGCGCTGCAGCAGCGCCTCGGCCTCTTCGCGGCCGTCGCCGCCGAAATATTTCTGCAGCAGATAGACCATGGCCCAGAGGTGACGTCCTTCCTCGACGTTCACCTGGAATAGATTGCGCAGGTCATAGAGCGAGGGCGCGGTCTTGCCGAGATGGCGCTGTTGCTCGACCGAGGCCGGCTCGGTGTCGCCTTGGATGACGATCAGCCGGCGCAGCATGGCGCGGTATTCGCCCGGCACCTCTTGCCACGCGTCCTCGCCTTTATGGCGGCCGAACGGAATCTTGCGGCCGTCCATTTGCGGCGCGAGCAGCACGCCCCAGCGGTATTCCGGCATGCGCACGTAATCGAACTTGGCCCAGCCCTTCGGATCGACGCTCACCGCGGTGCGCAGGTAGACAAGCGACTCCTGGAAGCCTTCCGGCCCCATGTCCTTCCACCAGTTGATGTAGCCGGGATGCCACTTCTCCAGCGCGCGCTTGACGCGTACGTCCTGGCCGAGCGCGACATTGTTCGGGATCAAGCCGTCGTAGTCGACTGCTGCGATGTTCATGGCTGTTTCCTCTTCTCGTTATGGCGTCCCGCTCTTTCTTCACCCTCCCCCTCCAGGGGAGGGTGAAGGTAATGACGACTTCCCGCACCGCTAAACTCTGTCCCTTGCGAACGTCGGCGACACGCCGCTGCCGTAGAGCTTGAGCGCGCCCTGTTCGCCGATGGCGTTGGGCCGCTGGAATATCCAGTTCTGCCACGCGGTGAGCCGGCCGAAGATCTTCGTCTCCATCGTCTCGGGCCCGGCGAAGCGCAAATTGGCTTCCATGCCGGTCATGGCGTCAGGCGAGAAGCTCGTGCGCTCTTCCAGCATGACCCGCAGCTCGTCGTCCCAGTCGAAATCCTCATAGGCGAGCGTCACGAGGCCGAGTTGATTTGCCTCATCGGCTTCGATCGGTGTGCCGGCTTTTTCCATGACGCGATCCACCTGCTCGGGCTCGCCGAGGAAGCGCGTCTGCAGCCGCGTGATGCCATTACCCATCGGATACCAGCCGAAATTCGCCGGTCCCAGCGTCATCGCCGCCGGCGGGCGATTGTCGCCCTCGCGCGTGCCGATCAGCATCAGCGAGCGGTCGGCGGCGAAGGCGAGCTCGGCGAGTGTGCCGGCGAAGCACGAGCCCGGCTCAATCAGCGCGATGAAGCTCTTCGGCGTGACGTCAACGCGCTTGAGCACGCGCTTGAGGTAATGGCGGATCTCGCGCATCAGCCAGTCGCCATTGGCCTTGGCGAGGAAGTCGTCGTGATCGAGTACGGCCTGCGCATTGCCGTCGGTGCGCAACAGCACGACGCCGATGGCGGCTTCGTTTGCGCGCAGGTGCAGGATGGCGTCTTCCAGTTCGCGCGCGACGGTGAGCGGCCAGAACTTGTCGCCGAGCGCATGCGCGGCCTCGACCGATGCGGGTACGTCCTGCGCGGGACCGCGCACGGTGATCGTGGCAAGGCCGCGCGCGCGGTCGATCTCAACGTCCACATGCGAATAGGCCACGCGGTCGCCGTCGATCTTGCGTGCGAGCGGATTGAACGCGATGCCCTTGGAGTCGGACGGACGGTCCGAGCGCGCGGCGATCTCGTGCGCGCGGGCAGCCACTGCGTCCTTCCATTTCGAGTTCGGCACCACCTCGTCCACCAGCCGCCATTCGACCGCCTTGGCGCCGCGGATGCCCTCCTCGATGGAGCAGAACACATCCGCACGGTCGCGCCGCACCCTGCGCTTGTCGGTGACGCGGGTCAGCCCGCCGGTGCCCGGCAGCACCGCCAGCAATGGCGTCTCCGGCAACGACACCGCCGAGCGGCGATCATCGACCAGCATGATGTGGTCGGCGGCGAGCGCCAGCTCGTAGCCGCCGCCGGCGGCATTGCCGTTGATGGCGCAGATGTAGATCTGCTTGGAGTTCTCGGAGGCGTCCTCGATCGCGAGTCGGGTCTCATTGGTGAACTTGCAAAAGTTCACCTTGTGGCCGTGCGTCGCCTTGCCGAGCATGCGGATGTTGGCGCCAGCGCAAAACACATTGTCCTTGCCGGACTTGATGACGACGGCGCGCACTTCCGGATGCTCGAAGCGCAGCCGCTGCACCGCGTCGTTGAGTTCGATGTCGACGCCGAGGTCATAGGAATTCAGTTTGAGCTCGTAGCCCTCGGAGAGGCCGCCGGCCGGATCGACGTCCATGACGAGATAGGCGATGTCGCCATCGGTCTCGATCTTCCAATGGCGATAGCGCGCGGGATCGGTCTGGAAATCGATGGGTGCCATGGCCGTCCCTGATCGTCCCTCTATGCATTATTTTGCATATTCATAGCACTGACGCGGCGTCCTCACAAGGCAAGCCCGTAATTGCTGTCAGTTCCCGCCCTTGATTAGCATTATAATGCATGTTACTTAGCGGAGATGAAGCCGCTTCCTGAGAGGCAGACCGAAGTCCGCGATACCGATGCCTATCTGCAACGGCTCGGCGAGCGGGTGCGCACGCTCCGCAGCCAGCGCGGCATGACGCGCAAGGCGCTCGCCCAGCACGCTCACGTCTCGGAGCGGTATCTGGCGCAGCTCGAAACCGGCAAAGGCAACGGCTCGATCGCGCTTTTGCGGCGCATCGCTCGCGCCATCGGGCTGCCGGTGACACAGCTCGTGCACGAAGGCGCCGAGCCCGCCCTCGACATGGTGCTCGTGTCGCAGTTCCTCGAGCGTCTTTCGCCCCCCGCCCTCGCGGAGGCGCGCGACCTGCTCCTGAAACATTTCAGCGCGCCGTCGGACGACACGCGCCGGCGGCGCATCGCGCTGATCGGCCTGCGCGGCGGCGGCAAATCCACCATCGGGCGGCTGCTGGCGGAACGCCTGGGGACCCCCTTCATCGAGCTCGACCGCGAAGTCGAGCGGCGCAGCGGCGCGACCTTGAGCGAAATCTTCGACATGTTCGGCCAGGAGACCTTCCGCCGCGCCGAGCGCGAGGCGTTGGACGACGTCCTGCGCCAGCACCAAAATTTCGTCATGGCCACCAGCGGCAGCATCGTCACCGAGCCCGGCACGCTCGAACTGCTCCTCGCCTCCTGTCTCACCGTATGGGTCAAGGCCGAGCCGGACGAGCACATGCAGCGCGTGATGGCGCAGGGCGACATGCGCCCGATGGCCAAGAGCGCCCGCGCCATGCAAGACTTGATGTCCATCCTGCGGAGCCGCGAACCGCTTTACGCCAAAGCGGAGGTCGCGCTCTCCACCTCAGGCAAGACACCGGAACAGAACGTCGCGGAGCTGTTGAACCTCATCGCCGTCACCGATAATCGCCTGAGCCGCAGATCGGCGTAAACCCAAGGGCATTTCAGGAGCCGGCCCGGGCCGGAAGCAATCCCATGAGCGAGACGATCAAGACGGACGTCCTAATCATCGGCGCGGGGCCCGTGGGCCTGTTCGCTGTGTTCGAACTGGGCCTGCTCGACATCAAAGCGCATCTCGTCGACATTCTCGACAAGGTCGGCGGCCAGTGCGCCGAGCTCTATCCGGAGAAGCCGATCTACGACATTCCCGGTATTCCCCTCATCACCGGCCATGGGCTCACCGACGCATTGATGGAGCAGATCAAGCCGTTCCATCCGGCCTTCCATCTCGGCGAGATGGTGACGACGGTCGAAAAGCTGGGCGACGCGCAATTCCGCGTCGCGACCGACAACGGCAAAGTGTTCGAGGTGAAGTGCGTGGTCGTCGCCGCCGGTGGCGGGTCGTTCCAGCCCAAGCGGCCGCCGATCAACGGCATCGAGCCCTACGAGAACAAGTCGGTGCACTATGCCGTGCGCAAGATGGACGCCTTCCGCGACAAGCGGCTGGTGGTCGTCGGCGGCGGCGACTCAGCGCTCGACTGGACGCTCAACCTTCAGCCGCTCGCCAAGCGCCTGACGCTGATCCACCGGCGCGACGACTTCCGCGGCGCTCCCGACAGCGTCAACAAGATGCGGGCGCTGGTCGCGTCCGGCGACATGGACTTGAAGATCGGCCAGGTGACCGGACTGGAAGGTGCAGATGGCCAGCTCTCAGCCGCGTCCGTCAAAGGCAATGACGGCACCCTCGCGCGCATCGAATGCGATGCGATGCTCCCCTTCTTCGGCCTGACCATGAAGCTTGGGCCTGTCGCCGACTGGGGCATCAAGATGGACGACGAGTTGATCCCGGTCGATACCGGCACTTTCGAGACCAACGTGCCGGGCATCTTCGCCATCGGCGACATCAACACTTACCCGGGCAAGCTGAAGCTCATCCTCTCAGGCTTCCACGAAGGCGCCTTGATGGCGCAGAAGGCATATCACTACGTCTATCCCGACAAGCGGCTGGTGTTCCAGTACACGACCTCCTCCACCAGCCTGCAGAAGAAGCTGGGCGTCGCTTGAGGATGTCCGCCATGCCGAAGATCACCTTCATCGAACATGACGGCACCAAGCACACGGTCGATGCCGAGCTCGGCTCGACCGTGATGGAGACCGCCATGCGCAACGATGTCGCCAGCATCGTTGCCGAATGCGGTGGTTCCTGCACCTGCGCTACGTGCCTCGTTCATGTCGACGATACGTGGAGCCCGATCGTCGGCCTGCCTTCACCCGAGGAGAACGACATGCTCGACTCCGCCTTCGAGGTGAAGCCGACCTCGCGGCTGGCGTGCCAGATCAAGGTGACCGAAGCGCTCGACGGCCTGATCGTGCATACACCCGCCTATCAAGGCCGTTGAGCGGCATTTCGTTCGATCTTCATCGACGCTCATTTCATAAGCGCGGCGGTTCCGCTGCATAATTTGCATACGTTCTAAATTTCATCTCGCCGGCAGGAACTAGGCCGGAGCGGTTCGACTTGCCTCGGATGAAGGAGCGCAGTGCGGATATGCCGCATGCGCGCGGCCGAGGTGACCTGCATGAGCACAACGAAGCGTTCCCCCGACGCCAATGCCCGGGGTTTCAACCGGCGCAATTTTCTGACGACCACGGTGGCCTCCACCATGACATTGACTATGCTTGAGAGGTCGCGAGCCGATGCGGCGCCTGCACCGACAGCACAAACCGACGCACGCGCGCCGATGACGATGCGCCTGCGCGTGAACGGACGCGATCATCAAGTGGCACTCGATGGCCGTACCAGCCTCCTCGACGCACTGCGCGAGCACATGGGCCTGACCGGCACCAAGAAGGGCTGCGACCACGGCCAATGCGGCGCCTGCACCGTGCTGATGGACGGCCAGCGTGTTCTCTCTTGCCTCACCTTCGCGGCCATGGCGGAAGGGCGCGATGTGACGACGATCGAAGGTCTGGCCGGGCCGGACGGCGCGCTGCATCCGATGCAGCAGGCCTTCATCGATCACGACGCCTTCCAGTGCGGCTACTGCACACCAGGACAGATCATGTCGGCCATCGCCTGCGTGCGCGAGGGACATGCCGACAGCGACGCGGAAATCCGCGAATACATGAGCGGCAATCTCTGCCGTTGTGCCGCCTACCCCAACATCGTCGACGCGGTGAACGAAGCCAAGAGCAAGATGAAGAGGGCCTGACGATGCGTCCATTCCAATACGAGCGGGCCGACAGCGCGGAAACCGCCATTCACGCGCAGCGTCTAGCGCAGGGCGAGAGCCGCGGCGCGCCATCGGTTCGCGCTCCGAGTCAGTATCTCGCCGGCGGGACGACGCTGATCGATCTGATGCGGCTCGACGTCGTGCAGCCCGAGCGCGTCACTGATATCAACGCGCTCGCGCGCACGGCGTCCGGACGCATCGAGATGGGGCCGAAGGGGCTCTGGCTCGGCTCCATGGTGCGCATGTCGCAGGCCGCCGATAATGCGGACGTGAAGGAGCATTTCCCCGTCATCGCACAGTCGCTTCAACTTGCCGCCAGCCCGCAAATCCGCAACATGGCATCGCTCGGCGGCAACGTGCTCCAGCGGACGCGCTGCACCTACTTTCGCGACACATCCTACACCGCCTGCAATAAGCGCAATCCGGGCTCGGGCTGTGCGGCCATCGATGGGGTCAATCGTCCGCTCGCCGTGCTCGGCACCAGCGAGCATTGCATCGCCAGCTACGCCGGCGATTTCGCCCATGCGCTGATCGCGCTCGATGCCACGGTGGAGATGGCCGGGCCGTCCGGCTCGCGCACGCTTCCATTCGCCAAGCTGCACAAGCCGCTCGGCGATACACCGCACATTGAAACGACCTTGCAGCCGGGCGAACTGATCACCGCCTTCATGGTCCCGGCAAAACCGTGGGCGAAGCGGTCACTCTTCCTGAAAATCCGGGACCGTGCGTCCTACGAATTTGCCCTCGCCTCCGCGGCGGTCGCGCTCGACATCGATGGCGGCGCGGACGGCAGCGTGCGCGACATACGGATCGCGCTCGGGGGCGTCAGCGCCCTGCCCTGGCGCGCGCACGAGGCGGAAGCCGCGCTCAAGGGCAAGCCGCTCAGCGAGGCAACGCTCAATGCAGCCGCCGAGGCGGCTTTCGCGCAAGCGCGGCCGATGAGCGACAACGCCTTCAAGGTCGAGCTTGGCAAGCGCACGCTGATCCGCGCTGTGCGCGAAGCCGCTACGATAACGATTTAAGTCTGGAGTTTAAGACATGAACCGAGCCGCGCCCGAACCGAAGGCCAATATGGGCCGTCCCGAACCGCGCATCGACGGCCGGATGAAAGTGACCGGCGAAGCCCGCTACGGGTCCGACTTCTCCGTCAGCAAGCCCGCTTACGCCTTTCTGATCACCAGTACCATTTCCAAAGGGCGGATCGACTCCATCGATCAGCGCGAGGCGCGCGCCGTGCCGGGCGTGTTGGAGATATTCACGCATGAGAACGTCAAAGGTCTGAAAGAAGTCAAATTCTCGACCGGCGGCGGCGGTGAGACTTCGTCGTGGCAACATCTTGGGCCCGAGATCGGCCATGACGGTCAGATCATCGGTATGGTCGTGGCCGATACCTACGAGGCCGCACAGGAGGCCGCCTCGCTGGTGAAAGTGTCCTACTCCGAAGAAAAGCCGAGCGCGACTTTCGGCTCGCCGGGCGTAACGATGCAAAACGCGGCCGATGCGAGCGAGCGCGCCAAGAAACTGCCCCAAGCCGGCGACGCCGATGCCGCACTCCAGTCGGCGGATGTGGCGGTGGACGTGCAATACAGTACGCCGACCCAGCACCACAATCCGATCGAGTTGTTCACCACGACTTGCGTATGGCGCGATGGCGAATTGACCGTGTACGAGCCGAGCCAGTTCGTCTACGGACTCAAGAACACGCTGGCGCAGAAAGTCGGCATAGCACCGGAGAACGTGCACGCGGTCAGTCCCTATGTCGGTGGCGCCTTCGGCTCGAAGTCGCAAGGGAATCCGCGCACGGGGTTTGTCGCCTACGCGGCAAAGGTGCTCAACCGTCCCGTCAAGCTGGTGGCGACACGCGACCAGGGCTTTACGATCCAGACCTACCGCGCGGAGACGCGTCATCGCGTTCGCCTCGGCGCACAGCGCGACGGCAAGATCGTCGGCTTCAGCCACGAGGGCTGGGAAGTTACCTCGCGGCCGGACCCGTACACGGTCGCCGGCGTCGAAGACAGCGCCCGGCTCTACAATTACGGGACGGTGAAAACGCACGTCACGCTCGTGCACGCCGACCGCAATACGCCGGGCTTCATGCGCTCGCCGCCGGTGGTCCCGTATATTTATGCGCTGGAGAGCGCCATGGACGAGTTGGCGATCAAACTCAACATGGACCCGATTGAGCTGCGCCGGCGCAACGACTCGATGACCGACACGATGGGCAAACAGTGGACGAGCCGGTCGCTGATGCAATGCTACGATCAGGCATCCGAAGCGTTCGGCTGGTCGAAGCGAAACTCAAGGCCCGGTTCGATGCGCGACGGCGACTGGCTGATCGGCTGGGGCTGCGCCAGCGCGGTCTATCCGACACATATCGGCGCGGGCTCGGCGCGCGTGCGGCTGACGGCGGATGGGCGCGCCCGCGTGCAGATCGCGGCGCATGATCTCGGCACCGGTGCTTATACGGTGATCGGTCAGATGGCGGCGGAGCGGCTCGGCGTCCCCCTCTCGAAGGTGACGGTCGAACTCGGCGACAGCATGTATCCACCCGCGCCGGTCGCTGGCGGTTCGAACACCACGGCGAGTGCATGCTCGGTGGTCATGAAGGCCTGTGACGCCGTTCGCGAGAAGCTTACGCATGCGGCGACCACCGCGAACAATGGTCCGCTCTCGGGCCAACCTGCGAACAACATCCGCTTCACCGAAGGGCGCGCCGTCTCCGACGACGGCGGCACGGAAGACATTGCCGCCTTGTTCAAGCGCCTCGGCGTCGGCGCGATCGAGGAATATGCCGAATACATCCCGCCCGGCCTCAAGCCGGATGCGGTACAACAGCTTTACAGCGGCAAGCCCTCTTTTGCTGGCGGTTCGTCCGGTGACAAGCTGATGTACGCGACCGGCGCGGAGTTCGTCGAAGTCCGCATTCACGCGCAGACCCGGGAGATCCGCGTGCCGCGGATTGTCGGGGCCTTCGCCGCCGGCCGCATCATGAACACGCGCACCGCCCACAGCCAGTACATGGGCGCCATGATCTGGGGGATCGCCTCGGCCTTGCACGAGGCGACCGAGATCGACAAGCGCAACGCACGCTATGTAAATGACAACCTTGCCGATTACCTCCTCGCGGTGAATGCCGACATTCAGCAGCTCGACGTGATCTTTGTTCCGGAGGAGGATAACCAGGTCAATCCGGCGGGCGTGAAAGGCATCGGCGAGCTTGGCAATGTCGGCACGGCGGCGGCAGTGGCGAATGCTGTGTATCACGCAACCGGCATCCGAGTTCGCGATCTGCCGATCCGCTTGGAGAAACTGATAGCTTAGACCGCAAGCTCATCATTTCGTCGCGCAAAGTTCCACGTGCTGGAACTTCGGGGGACGCATGTGGTTATGATCGTACGGCTGCGTTTGGGGCGCACGCGGCTCCCATGGTCATGTCCGGTTCTTATCAATGGTAATAATCTGGCGCCTTCTGGCTGCCGTTGTCGTCGTCATTCTCGCCGGCTTTGGCGCATTCTATGCCTGGGCGTGGAACGGCGAAATTGCCGCTGCGAACCCATCCGGGACGTCCTTCGACCCAGGCATCATCGCCAAAGGGGCGAAGCTCGCGGCGATCGGCGACTGCGCCGTGTGCCATACGCGCGCCGGCGGTAAGCCGTTCGCCGGCGGCTTTCCACTGGAGACGCCATTCGGCACCCTCTACAGCACCAACATCACGCCGGATTCGCAAACCGGGATCGGCCTCTGGTCGGAAGCGGCCTTCCGCCGCGCCATGCGCTCCGGCGTGGCCCGGAAAGGCGATCATCTCTATCCCGCCTTCCCCTACGATCACTTCACCAAGGCGACCGACAGCGACATCTCCGCGCTCTACGCCTTCCTCATGACGCGCGATCCGGTGCAGCAGGAGAACCGGCCTCTCGCACTGACGCCGCCGCTGAACTGGCGTCTGTTCGCGGCCGGCTGGAAGCTGCTCTTCCTGACGCGCGGCGTCTACCAGCCAGATCCGAAGGAAAGCCCCGAGTGGAACCGCGGGGCCTACCTCGTCACGGGCCTCGGCCATTGTGGAGCCTGTCACACGCCACGCGACGCATTTGGCGCCGAGACCGATGACCATTTCGGCGGCGGCACTGGCGAAGGCTGGCTTGCCCCGGCGCTCAACGCGAACTCTCCGGCGCCGGTGCCGTGGAACACCGAGCAGATTTATGCCTATCTGCGCAACGGCTTCGCCGACCAGCACGGATTCGCCACCGGGCCGATGCAGCCGGTCGTGCACAGCCTGCGCAACGTTCAGGATTCCGATCTGCACGCGATCGCGACCTATATCGCCACGCTGAGCGGGCCGCAGAATCCCGCGGAAGTCGAGCGCAGGACAAAAGCCGCGGTCGAATTTGCGCGCTCGCGCGATATCACCGTCTCGCCGAAGCCTGCCGTCGAACCGGCGACCACCGGCTCGGCCGCGACGCGGCAGGCATCAGGCGGCGCGACGATCTTCGCGGGCGCCTGCGCGAGCTGTCACCATAGCGGCGGCACCTTGCCGATCTCGCGCCCGATCTCGCTCGGCCTGAGTACGCCGGTCAATGAACCCGACCCGACCAATCTGATCCGCATCGTGCTCGGCGGCATCCATCCGTTGCCCGGCGACCGCGGCCCGATCATGCCGGGCTTTGCCGGCGCGCTCACCGATCAGCAGATCGCCTCACTTGTGTCCTATGTGCGCAGCCAGTTCAGCGGCCAGCCGGAGTGGCTGAACGTGGACGAGCTCGTCAGCAAGCTGCGGCAGTCAACACCGCCGCCCATGGAGGCACCATGATCGTGCTCAACATCAACGGCAACCCGGAGCAGGTCGACGCCGATCCGCGCACGCCACTGCTCTATGTGCTGCGCAACGATCTCAAGCTCAACGCCGCCAAATTCGGCTGCGGACTCGGACAATGCGGCGCCTGCACCGTGCTGGTGGATCATGAGCCGGTGTTCTCCTGCCTGCTGCCGATCTCCGTGCTCGAAGGCCGCTACATCCGCACGGTCGAAGGATTAGGCAGCGCCGACAAGCCGGGTCCGGTACAGCGCGCTTTCATCGAGGAGCAGGCGGCTCAATGCGGCTATTGCATCGCCGGAATGATGATGCGCGCACAAGGCCTGCTCGAGCACAATGCGGCCCCCACCGACGCCCAGATCCGCGACTACATGGCGCCGAACCTGTGCCGCTGCGGCACGCAGATGCGCATCTTGCGCGCAGTGCGGCGCGCGGCCAAGGCCATGACGGCGAGCCTCGAACCTGTTCATGAGGCCAGCAAATGAACGCACCGGTGCAACTTCCGCTCAGCCGCCGCCTGTTCCTTGCGACCGGTGGCGCCGTCGTCGTCAGCTTCGCGCTCGCACCACGTGATGCGCTCGCGCAGGACGCGGGCAATGCAGGCGCGCAGACCGCGGCGCAACAGCTTCCCGGTAGTCTCAAGACCTCGCCGATGCTCGATTCCTGGATAGCCATCGACGGCAGCGGCCGCGTCACGGTCTTCACCGGCAAGGCCGAGCTCGGCCAGGGCATCAAGACCGCGCTCATTCAGTGCGCGGCGGAAGAGCTCGACGTCGATCCCGAGATCATCACTCTCGTCACCGCCGATACCGAGCGCACGCCGAACGAGGGCTATACCGCCGGAAGCCACTCCATGCAGGACAGCGGCACGGCGATCCTCAACGCCGCCGCGCAGGCGCGCGGCATCATGATCGACCTCGCCGCCACGCTGCTCAATCTTCCCGCCAACCAGCTCGAGGCAAAGAGCGGGGCGGTGCTGGCCAACGACGGACGCAGCGTGTCTTACAAAGACCTCGTTACCGGCCAGGACTTCCATCGTCCTGCGCAGCCGACATCGCCGCTGAAGGACCCGCGCGCCTTCACGGTGATCGGCAGGTCGATGCCGCGCGTCGATATTCCCGGCAAGATGACCGGCGCACCGATGTACGTGCAGGACATACGGCCCGACGGCATGTTGCACGCGCGCGTCGTGCGGCCGCCGAACTACGGCGCCAAGCTGACCCAGGTCGACACCGGCGCCGTCGAAAAGATGCCGGGCGTTGTGAAAGTCGTGCGCGACGGAAGCTTCCTGGCCGTTGCCGCGCAAGGCGAATTCCAGGCGATCCAGGCCCTGCATACGCTATCGGCCATCGCGCAGTGGCAGCAGACGAATACCCTACCCGATCCGGCCACGATTTATCAGACAATCCGCACGCTTCCCAGCAGCGACACGACCATCCTCAATCAAGGCACGCTCACCAGTCAGGGCGCGCACGTCTTGAACGCAACCTATCATCGCCCTTATCAGTCGCATGGATCGATCGGCCCGTCCTGCGCCGTGGCACTCTACGACGCCGGCAAGATGACGGTGTGGACACATACGCAGGGCGTTTATCCGCTACGGAACTCTCTCGCCGACATGCTGCACATGCCGCAGGCGCAGGTGCACTGCATCCACGTCGAGGGCTCCGGCTGCTACGGCCACAACGCCGCCGACGATGTCGCGGCGGATGCCGCCCTGATCGCACGCGCTATTCCCGGCCGGCCCATCCGCGTGCAATGGATGCGCGAGGACGAGCATGGCTGGGAGCCTTATGGGCCGCTGATGATCTCGCAGGCCGCCGCCACGCTCGACCAGAGCGGCACGATCGCCTCGTGGCAATATGACGTGTGGAGCAACACGCACAACATGCGTCCCGCCGGACCGGCCGGCAACTTGCTCGCGGCACGCTATGTCGCCGATCCGTTTCCCGAGCCGGCGCCGCAGCCGATCCCGCAGCCGGAAGGCGGCGGCGACCGCAACGGAATTCCACTTTACCAGGTGCCGAATGCGCGCGTGGTCAGCCATTTCATTCCGGGGATGCCGTTGCGCGTCTCGGCCATGCGCGGGCTTGGCGCCTATCACAACATCTTCTCCATCGAGAGCTTTATGGATGAGCTCGCGAACGCAGCGAAGGCCGATCCGATTGAATTCCGTCTGCGCCATCTCCAGGATCCCCGCGCACGCGACGTCATCGTGAAAGTGCGCGACGAATTCGGCTGGAACGCCAATGCGAAGTTCCCGCGCGGACACGGCCGCGGTTTCGCCTTCGCACGCTACAAGAATCTCGCAGCCTATTGCGCGATGGCGTTGGAACTCGATGTTGAACATGAAACAGGCAATGTAACACTGGGACGCGTCGTCGCCGCGGTGGACAGCGGCCTCGCCGTCAACCCCGATGGCATTCGCAACCAGATCGAAGGCGCCATCGTGCAGTCGGCGAGTTGGTCGCTGTACGAAGAGGTCACATTCGACAGCGACGGCATCACCAGCCGCGACTGGTCGAGTTATCCGATCCTGCGCTTTCCGGCGATGCCGACGAGCATCGACGTCCACATCATCGATCGCCCCAATGAACGCTTTCTCGGCACCGGCGAAGCCGCTCAGGGCCCGACTTCGGCGGCAATCGCCAACGCCGTCTTCAGCGCAACAGGTGAGCGACTCCGCGAATTGCCATTGAACGCGCGGCGCATCAAAGCTGCCATCGGCGTGTGATCCGGCGGCGCACTCTGTAATATTTTGTGTGCTTCCGAGTTCCCTTCAACCGGACCGGCGTCATTTGCTGCAATGCGGAACAAATAACGACAAAGCGCTTTAACCACCGTTAGTCTTGTTAAAATGGCTCGATTGATCTCCACAAAAGCGCTGCAGTGCGGGGTAACGCTGAAGAGTGTAGGCGCCTAGCACCATGGTCTGACTTTTCCACGAGCGCGTATTTGTCTATGGCGCCTGGGAAGGTCATTATTTCGCGGAGAGACTCGTATGGAACTCGCCTGCCACGTTTTGAGCCTGGGCTTGGCGAGCCTGAGCCTGTAAACGGTCAGCCCGTAATAGCCGCACATGACCGCAATGCCGCAACTTAAACGCAAACCGTCTGCGCACTCCGATCGTGAGATCGGCGAGCTGCGCGACGCAATCCGCACGAAGCTTACTTACGATCTGGGAAAGCGTCCCGAGACCGCGACCAATGACGATTGGTATCAAGCGACCGCATTGGCGGTACGCGACCGCATCGTCGATGTCTGGATGGCGACGCTTGCCGAGACAAGCCGGCTGAAAAAGAAGAGAGTCTATTATCTCTCGATCGAATTCCTGATCGGCCGCCTGCTGTTCGATACGCTCACGAACCTGCGCCTGGTCGAGCCGGTGAAAGCGGCGCTCGCCAGCTTCGGCGTCGATTTCGACGACGTGCGTCACGTCGAACCCGACGCGGCGCTTGGCAATGGCGGCCTCGGCCGCCTCGCCGCCTGTTTCATGGACAGCATGTCGGCGCTCGGCATTCCCGCTTACGGCTACGGCATCCGCTACGAGAAAGGTCTGTTCGAGCAGCGCTTCCAGGACGGCTGGCAGCGCGAACTGCCGGACGACTGGCTCGCACGCGGCAACCCGTGGGAATTCGCACGGTCCGAACCACGCTACACCATCGGCTTCGGCGGCTCGGTCGAATATCTTGGCGGCGACGACGCCACGGCGCGCGCGATCTGGTATCCGGCCGAACAGGTGATGGCGCTCGCCTACGACACGCCGATCACCGGCTGGCGCGGACGGCACGTGAATGCGTTGCGCCTGTGGTCGGCGCGCGCGGTCGATCCGATCCAGCTGGCGGCCTACCATCGTGACGATTATGCCGGTGCGACCGAAGCCCGCGCACGCGCCGAAGAAATATCGAACGTGCTCTATCCCAGCGACGCGACGCCTGAGGGTCAAGAGCTGCGCCTGCGCCAGGAGTATTTCTTCACCTCGGCATCGTTGCAGGATCTGGTCCGGCGTCACATCGCCGAATTCGAGAGTCTCGACACTCTCGGCGAGCATGCGGCCGTTCAGCTCAATGACACGCATCCCGCCATCGCGGTCGCGGAGCTGATGCGCATTCTGGTCGACGACTATGATTATTCCTGGTCGCGCGCCTGGACCATCACCAAGGCGACGCTGAACTACACCAACCACACACTTCTGCCGGAAGCACTCGAAAGTTGGTCGGTCGATCTTTTCGGACGCCTGCTGCCGCGTCATTTGCAGATCATCTACCTGATCAACTGGTTCCATCTTCAGGAGACGGCGAAGCGCGGCTTCACCGATCACGAGTTCCTGGCCAACGTGTCGCTCATCCATGAGAACGGCGAGAAGCGCGTGCGCATGGCGCACCTCGCCTTCCTCGGCTCGAGCTGCGTCAACGGCGTCTCCGACCTGCACACCGAACTCTTGCGCACGACGCTGTTCCACGACCTGGCCGAGACGACGCCGACGCGCATCGTCAACAAGACCAACGGCATCACCTTCCGCCGCTGGCTTTACGAGGCGAACGGCGCCCTCACCGATCTCTTGATCGATACGCTCGGCGAGCGCGTGCTCGATGAGCCGGCCTGCCTGAAGGAGCTCGAGCAGGCGGCCGACAACGCGGATTTCGTGCACCGCTATCAGCACGCGCGCCTGACCAACAAGTCGCGTTTCGCGAGCTTCCTGCACAAGACCAGCGGCGTGCACATCGACCCGCATGCGCTCTATGACGTGCACATCAAGCGCATCCACGAATACAAGCGCCAGCTCCTCAACATTCTGGAGACGATCGCGCTTTATCAGGAGATCCGTGCGCGGCCGGACGCACCATTCGTCCCGCGCGTGAAGATCTTCGCCGGCAAGGCGGCGGCGAGTTACGACCGCGCCAAACTGATCATCAAGCTGGCGAACGACGTCGCCCGCGTGGTCAACCACGATCCGCTCGTGCGCGACCGCCTCAAGCTCGTGTACATTCCGAACTACAGCGCCAGCCTGGCCGAGGAGATCATCCCGGCGGCCGATGTGTCCGAGCAGATTTCCACAGCGGGCCTGGAAGCCTCCGGCACCGGCAACATGAAACTGGCGCTCAACGGCGCGCTGACCATCGGCACGCTGGACGGCGCCAACATCGAAATTCGGGATCACGTCGGCGCCGACAATGTCGTCATTTTCGGCATGACCGCTGCCGAGGTGGCGGCAAAACAGCAAGAGCGCTTCCTCGGCGTCGCCGCGGTCGAGGCCTCGCCCCGGCTCATGGCCGTCGTGGAGAGCCTGGAAGCCGGCGTCTTCTCGCCGGACGATCACACCCGCTTCGCACCCATCGTCGAGACGCTCAGGGACTACGACCACTTCATGGTCGCCGCCGACTTTGACGCCTATTGGGAGGCGCAGCGCGGCATCGACCGTCTCTGGCAGACGCCGTCCGACTGGTGGCGCAAGAGCATCTTCAACACCGCGCGCATGGCCTGGTTCTCCTCCGACCGGACCATCGGCGAATATGCGCGCGACATCTGGCGCGTACCGGCGGGCTAAGCCTCACGATCTGAAGTTTCGCCCGGCCTTTGTGAAGGCCTCCGCGACGCGGCCGAGTTCGGCATTGCCGTCCAGGTCCTCGAGCGGCACGGCGAGCCTGCGCTGCCAGTTCGGATGCTCGTCAATCGTCGCCGGGATATTGATCTGGTCGATCTCTCCCAGGATGTCCTCGAGCGCGATGACGACCAGCCGCGTCGGTGTCGCGCCGAGGAAGGCGGCCACCGCCGCGATCGTGTGGGGCGGATGCGGCGCCGCGCGTTCACCGAGGACGGTACGCAGCATCTGCTGTGCCCAGGAGCGCGCCTCATCGCTCTCACCGGGATCGACCCCGATGCCGCGCTTCACACGCAGGTCGTGCGCCTCCATCCAGCCGCGGAAACTCGGCAGGTCGTGCGTATTGAACGTCGCCAGCGCCTCGACGGGATACCATTCGGGAGGCCGGAACCGGCCATCGCCCTCGCGCTCGAAGAGCATCACGCGATAGGTCCATAGGCCCCAGCACGCCAGCGTGTCGCGGAAGCCCTCCGGCACGGTGCCGAGGTCTTCGCCGATGACGACGCATTGGAAACGATGGCTCTCTTCCGCGATGACGCGCAACAGCGGCTCGAAGGGAAAACGCACATAGGCACCATCGGTCGCGGCACTGCCGTGCGGGATCATGAACATGCGCTTGAGGCCGAGCACGTGATCGATGCGGATGGCGCCGGCGTGGCGCATTGCCGCCGCCATCAACTGGCGCATCGGCGCAAAATCATGGTCGGCCACCGTGAACGGATTAAACGGCGCCAGTCCCCAGTCCTGACCGGCGCGGTTGAACTCGTCCGGCGGCGCGCCAACCGAGACCCCGGCCATGATCGCATCTTGCCGGCTCCAGGCGTCGGCGCCGTCAGGATTGATTCCGACGGCGAGGTCCACGTAGAGACCGATCGGCATGCCGAGCCGGTTCGCCTCGTCCTTGCACGCCTGCAACTGGCGATCCGCGACCCATTGGACGAATTCATGGAACTCGCACAAGTCGTGGTGCGCGCGGCGGAAGTCTTCGAGCTGCGCGCGATCCGGGCTGCGCCATGGCGCCGGCCATTCCATCCACGGCTTCGGCGCGTATTTCTGTCGCAGGGCTTCGAAACAGGCGAAGCGCAACAGCGCCTCGCCTTGCTCCTCCCGAAAGGCTTCGAAGTCCGCGCGGCGCTCGGCGGCCACTCCCACGCGGAAGCCGTCATAAGCGAGCCGCAGTCCGGCAAGCTTCACCCGCGCGACGTCGCGGTAGGCGATCAGCTCGCGCGCTCGCAGCGCCGCGACCTCTTCCTCAAAGCCCGCCTGCGTGACACCGGGAAACTCCAGAACAGCCTCGACGTCGATGTAGAGCAAATTGAGATAGAGCCGGCTGTTCGGCGCGTAAGGGCTCGCCTGGTCGGCGCGGTCCGGGAAGAGCGCGTGCAGCGGGTTGAGTCCGATGCCCCCCGCCCCACTTGCCGCCGCCAATCTGACGAGGCCTAGAAGGTCGCCGAAATCGCCATGTCCCCAATTGCGGTGCGACCGCACCGCGTAGAGTTGGACGGCCAGCGACCAGATCCGCCGCCCATCGCCCTGGAAGGCGCGCCGCGTCCCCGCCAACAGAGGCGCAATGTCGACATGGGGCGGATGATCGCGTCCACCGGACACAGCGGCGATGAGGCGCGTGAGCGTCTCCCGGCTCGGCGTGTGCCATTGGCCAAATATGTCGTGGTAACCGGCCTCGATCCCCCAAAGTTGGGCGGCTGCAGCCAATTCGTCGTCCGTCATGTGACGCATTGAGATGTTCTTATCCGCATTTCAGCTCCCCCACCAAAGGCGGCCCTTCGATGGAACTTTCGCCTTTTCCTGCGGTTCTCCCCGAGGGTTCACGACCGCAGACAACATGAAGCAAAACACGGAGCGCACAGCTGTTCGCATGAGGCGCTTATCCATCCATGAAGCATGGGAAATCTCCCCCAACGATCCAACTGGGCCGCGTTTCCGGATCGAGGATATCTTTCCGAGCGTCGATAACGGCCGGTACCCCGTTAAACGCGTAGCGGGCGAATCCGTTGACGTATGGGCGGACATTTTTCGCGAGGGCCACGACGTGCTGGCCGCCGCGCTGCTCTGGCGCGCCGAGGACGCCCCCGAATGGCGGCGCGAGCGCATGCAGCTCATCAACAATGACCGCTGGCACGGGACTTTCACGCCGCCCGAACCCGGCGGATATCTGTTTGCGATCGAAGCCTGGACCGACCAATTCGCGACTTGGCGCAAGGAATTCCTGCTCAAGCAGCAGGCAGGTCAGGACGTCGCTTTGACGGCACGCGAGGGCCATGAACTGCTGATCGAGCTGATGCCGCGCGAGCGCGAGGCGCGGCGCGTGGTCGAGGCCGCGACACGCGCCTTCGCCGCCGGCAACGATCCGGCGGTCTTACTCGACGATACGCTGGTCGCTGCCATCGAGAAGACCGAGACGCGGTCGGACGTCACCTGCACCCACATCGTACCGCTGCTCGCCGAGCGGCCACGAGCCCGCGCCGGGGCCTGGTACGAGATGGTGCCGCGCAGCCAGGGCACAGTCCCAGGCAAGCATGGCACCTTCGACGACTGCATCGCGCGGCTGCCGGAAATCACCGCGCTTGGCTTTGACGTGCTCTATCTCACGCCGATCCATCCGATCGGCCGCACCAATCGCAAAGGCCGCAACAATGCCCTGCGCGCCGGCCCGGACGATCCGGGCAGCTTCTATGCCATCGGCAATGAGCACGGCGGGCACGACGCCGTGCATCCGGAGCTCGGCACGCTCAAGGATTTCCGAAGGCTGGTCGATGCCTGTCATCGGCACAACATGGAAATTGCCCTCGACTTCGCGGTGCAGTGCTCACCCGACCACCCCTGGCTGAAAGAGCACCCGGAGTGGTTTCAATACCGGCCGGACGGATCGATCCGCTACGCCGAGAATCCGCCGAAGAAGTACGAGGATATCGTCAATCCGGACTTCACCTGCGACGACCGCATCGCGCTGTGGGAAGCGCTGCGCGAGGTCTTGCTGTTCTGGTGCCGCCAGGGCGTGCGCATCTTTCGCGTCGACAACCCGCACACCAAACCCTTGCCGTTCTGGGAGTGGCTCATCCGCGAGGTGCGCAGCCGACACCCCGACGTGATTTTCCTGGCCGAAGCCTTCACGCGGCCGAAGGTGATGAAGGCGCTGGCGAAGCTCGGCTTCTCGCAATCCTACAGCTACTTCACCTGGCGCACGACCAAGCGGGAACTGCAGGAATATCTGAGTGAAATCACGCGCTATCCCGAGCGTGATTATTTCCGTCCGAATTTCTTCGTGACCACACCCGACATTTTACCGGTGCAATTGCAGACCGGCGAGACCTGGCTGTTCAAGGCACGCTTCGCACTGGCCGCAACGCTTTCGTCCAACTACGGCATCTACAACGGATTCGAACTGATCGAGTACGAGCCGATCCCCGGCCGCGAAGAATACATCCACTCGGAAAAGTACGAGATCAAGACGCGCGACTGGAATAAGCCCGGCAACATCAACGACTACATCAAGCGGCTCAACACGATCCGCCGCGGCAATCCCGCGCTGTTGCAGACCGCCAATCTCCGCTTCCTGCAAGTCGATAACGACAACGTCACCGGCTTCATCAAGGAGTCGGTCGCCGGCGACAATGCGGTCGCCTGCGCGATCTCGCTGTCCGGCGCGCCGCAGCAGTTCTGGCTGCACTTCGGCGACGAGTCGATCGGACCGGACGGCGCCAAGAAGCCGGTCCGCATCATCGAGAACCTGATCACCGGCGAACGCCACTTGCTCGAATGGGGCGGCGTACGCCTGCGCATCGATCCTGCGAGCGATCCCGCTCTTCTGTTCCGTTGTTACACGTGAAAGCCCTTTCATGAATGTCCGGCCCGCCCTCGATGTCGCCGAGAAACCCGCCACTGACGACGGCCTGTGGTTCAAGGACGCCATTGTCTACCAGCTTCATGTGAAAGCCTTCTCCGACAGCAACGGCGACGGCATCGGCGACTTCGCCGGGCTGACGGAAAAGCTCGATTATTTGCGCGACCTCGGCGTCACCACGCTTTGGCTCCTGCCTTTCTATCCGAGCCCCGGCCGCGACGACGGCTACGACATCTCCGACTACGGCGACATCAACCCGTCCTTCGGCACCATGAAGGACTTCCGCCGCTTCATGCAGGAGGCAAAGCGCCGCGACCTGCGCGTGATCACGGAGCTCGTCGTTAACCACACCTCCGATCAGCATGACTGGTTCAAACGCGCCAAGCGCAGCTCAAAGAATTCGAGCGCGCGTAATTGGTACGTCTGGAGCGAGACCGACCAGAAATACCAGGGCACGCGCATCATTTTCACCGACACCGAGAAGTCGAACTGGACCTGGGACGCCGAGGCCGGCGCCTATTACTGGCACCGGTTCTTCTCGCACCAGCCGGATCTGAACTTCGACAATCCGCGCGTGGTGCGGGCGGTGTTGCAGGTGATGAAGCGCTGGCTCGATACCGGCGTCGACGGATTCCGGCTCGACGCCGTGCCATATCTCTGCGAGCGCGAAGGCACGCACAACGAGAACCTGCCGGAGACGCACGCGGTGCTCAAGCGCCTGCGCGCCGAGCTCGACGCCTACGCGCCGAACAAAGTGTTGCTGGCCGAGGCCAACCAGTGGCCCGAGGACGTGCAGCAGTATTTCGGCAACGGCGACGAATGCCACATGGCCTATCACTTCCCGCTGATGCCGCGCATCTACATGGCCATCGCGCAGGAAGACCGCTTCCCCATCACCGACATCATGCGGCAGACGCCGGAAATTCCGCCCAATTGCCAATGGGCGATGTTTTTGCGCAATCACGACGAACTCACACTGGAAATGGTGACCGACAGCGAGCGCGACTATCTCTGGTCCACATACGCCGCGGACCCGCGCGCGCGCATCAATCTCGGCATCCGCCGGCGCCTCGCGCCGCTGATGGAGAACGACCGCCGCAAGATCGAGCTGATGAACTCGATCCTCATGTCCATGCCCGGCACGCCGATCATCTATTACGGCGACGAACTCGGCATGGGCGACAACATCTATCTCGGCGACCGCAACAGCGTGCGCACGCCGATGCAATGGACCCCCGACCGCAACGGCGGCTTCTCCCGCTGCGACCCGGCGCAGCTCTTCCTGCCCTGCATCATGGACCCCGTCTACGGCTTTGCCGCCGTGAACGTCGAAGCGCAGACGCGCTCGCTCTCCTCCCTCTTGAACTGGATGAAGCGCATTATCGGCGTGCGCAAATCGACCAAGGTGTTCGGCCGCGGCACGCTGACGTTCATCCGCCCGAGCAACCGCGCCGTGCTCGCCTATGTGCGCCAACTGGACGACGAGGCCATCCTTTGCGTCGCCAATCTGTCGCGCTCGGCCCAGGCGGTCGAGCTCGACATGACGCCGTGGAAGGGCCGCGTCCCGCAGGAAATGCTCGGCCGCACGCGCTTTCCGCGCATCGGCGATCTGCCCTATCTGGTGACGCTGCCGCCCTATGGCTTCTTCTGGTTTTCGCTCGGCCAGGACGCCGAAAGCCTCCCGGAAAAGGTTCTGCCGCGCGAGATTACGACACTGGTGGTCGGCCACGGCTGGGAGAACACGATCTCGAGCTGGACCCGCCGCACCTTCGAGTTGGACGTGCTGCCTGGCTTCATGCCCGACCGCCGCTGGTTCGCCGACAAGGCCTCACGGAACGTCTCGACCAAGGTTTCCGCCGCCATCCCGATTGAGCACGGCGAAGACCGCTTCGCGATGGTGGTCGCCGACGTCGCCAGCCTGGACGGCACCAGCCGCTACTTCATGCCGCTGACCATCCGCTGGACGCGCTACACCGCCATCGACAAAGGCCCGGCGAGCATCCTTGCCGCCGTACGCCGCGGTCCGCGCGAAGGCACCCTGCTCGACGCCACCGCCGAACCGGAGTTCATCGCGACGCTTTTGTCGAAAATCCAGGCCCGCGCCGATCTCGCCCGCGACGACAAGACGCTCGAATTCCGGCCGACCAAGGCATTCGCTGAGAGCCCATTGTCTGAGCTCAAGAATATCAACGCCGTCGATCGCGAGCAGTCGAACAGCAGCGTCATCGTCGACAACCAGTATGTCATCAAGATCCTGCGCCGGATCACGGCCGGCACGCATCCCGAGATCGAGGTCGGACGCTTCCTGGCCGACGAAGCGCTGTTCGAGAATGCGCCGAGGCTGCTCGGATCGCTAGAACTGGTGGAGGGCAACCAGCGCAGCGCGCTCGCGGTCGTTCATCAGTTCATCCAGAACCAGGGTGACGCCTGGACGGTGACGAGCGCCTCGCTGGACCGTCTTATTGACGATTACCGCATGCTGCCGACCGAGTCGGTGACGGAAACCTCCGAGACCGCATCCTTGCTCCAGCGCATGCGGCAGATCGGCCGGCGCACCGCCGAGCTGCATCTGGCCTTCGCGAGCCGCGAGGACATCCCCGACTTCGCGCCGGAAAACATCGCGCCCGAGGACATCGCAAGTTGGACGAGCGAGTCGAAGAGCCGCGCGGAAGGCGTGTTCACGCTGCTCGAGCGGCTCTTGCGCGACTTGCCCGAAACGACGGCGCAGCTGGCGCGGCAATTGCTCGGCCACCGCGACATCGTCCTCGCGGAAATCGAGGCTCTCCGCAGTCAACACATCAGCGGCATCAAGATCCGCCACCATGGCGACTTCCATCTTGGCCAGGTGCTGATCGCCAAGGACGATGCCTACATCCTCGATTTCGAGGGAGAGCCACGCCGCGGTCTCAGCGAGCGTCGAAGCAAAGCGCCCCCGGCGCGCGACGTCGCCGGCTTCGTGCGGTCCATCGACTACGCCACCAGCGCGGCGATCGACCGCGCGCCCAACCTCACACCCGAGGAACGCGCCGCGCTCGTCAAGCTCATGCGCGATTGGGGCGAGCGGCTGACTGCCGCCTATTGGGAAAGCTACCGCGAGACGATGAACAAGGCGCCGCTGTGGCCGGCTGACGACCAGCAAACATTGCGATTGCTGGAACGCTTCGTGCTCGACAAGGCGCTGTACGAGATCGAGTACGAGCTCGCTAACCGGCCGCACTGGGCGCACATTCCGCTCGACGCGGCCTTGCGTATCTTACAACAGCGCGGGGCGATCCCATGAGCCAGCTCACGTCCCTTGCCCGCCAGGTCATTGCCGGACGGCATTCCGATCCGTTCCATTATCTCGGGCCGCACACCGAAAACGACGAGACCGTGGTGCGTGTGTTCCTGCCCGACGCGAGTGGCGTCGTCGCCATCGGCGAGCGCGAAGAACACGAGCTCGCGCGGATCGATCCCGCCGGCCTGTTCGAAGGCCCCCTCGACAATCCCAGCCGTTACCGGCTGCGCGCCCGCTTTGGCGAGAACGTGGTGGAGATGGAAGATCCCTATCGTTTCCCACCGGTCCTGTCGGAGTTCGACTTGTACCTGCTGGGCGAAGGCAACCACCTGCGTCTTTACGACAAGCTCGGCGCCCATCCGATGGTGCTCGACGGCGTCTCCGGTGTCGCATTCGTCACCTGGGCCCCCAACGCGCAGCGGGTGAGCGTGGTCGGTGACTTCAATTTCTGGGACGGACGACGTCACGCGATGCGCGTGCGCGGCAACGGCTATTGGGAAATTTTCGTGCCCGGCGCCCGCGCCGGTGACAAATACAAATACGAGATTGTCGCGCGCAACGGCGCGCTGCTGCCGCTGAAATCCGACCCGGTGGCGTTCGGCGCGGAAATGCGCCCATCAACCGCCTCGATGGTGGTCGACAGCACATCCTTGCCGAGGCCGCGGCCCACGCGGGATAACATCAACGCGCTGGACGCGCCGATGTCGATCTACGAGATGCATCTCGGCTCCTGGCGGCGCAAGGGCGAGCGCGCCGAGTGGCTGACCTATCGCGATCTCGCCGAGCAGCTTCCCGCTTATCTGGCCGACATGGGCTTCACCCATGTCGAAATGCTTCCCGTGATGGAGCATCCCTTCGACGGCTCCTGGGGCTACCAGCCGACCGGTCTGTTCGCGCCCACCAGCCGCTTCGGTCCGCCAGCGGATTTCATCGCGCTGGTCGACGCGCTGCATGCGGCCGGCATCGGCATCCTGCTCGACTGGGTGCCGGGCCATTTCCCCGACGACCCGCACGGGCTCGCGCGCTTCGATGGCACTGGCCTTTATGAGCACGAGGACCCGCGCCAGGGCCGGCATCTCGACTGGAATACGCTGATCTACAATTACGGGCGCGCCGAGGTCACCAATTTCCTCACGGCGAATGCGCTGTTCTGGCTCGAACGCTACGGCGTCGACGGCCTGCGCGTCGATGCGGTCGCTTCCATGCTCTATCTCGACTACAGCCGGCCCGCCGGCGGCTGGGTGCCGAACAAACAGGGCGGCCGCGAGAACATCGACGCCATCTCCTTCCTGCGCCGGACCAACACCGAATTATTTCGCGAGTATCCGCACGCCACGACGGCCGCCGAGGAGTCCACGGCTTGGCCGATGGTATCGCGTCCTGTCGACTGGGGCGGGCTCGGCTTCGGCTACAAGTGGAACATGGGGTGGATGCACGACACCTTGGACTACATGGCCAAAGACCCGCTCTATCGCCGTCACCACCACGGCAACATTCTGTTCGGGCTGCACTACGCCTTCTCGGAGAACTTCATCCTGCCGCTGTCGCACGACGAGGTCGTGCACGGAAAGCGCTCGATCCTCGGCCGCATGCCGGGCGATCAATGGCAGCGCTTCGCCAATTTGCGCGCCTATTACGCCTTCATGTTCGGCCATCCGGGCAAAAAGCTGATGTTCATGGGCTCCGAATTCGCCCAGGACACCGAGTGGAATCACGACGTCGCCCTACCATGGCACCTGCTCGATCAGCCGCCCCATGCCGGCATCCAGAACCTGGTGCGCGACCTCAACCGCGTCTATCGCGACACGCCGGCGCTGCACGCGCTCGACTGCGCGGCCGAAGGCTTCGAGTGGCTGGTCGCGGACGACGCCAACAACAGCACTTTCGCCTGGCTGCGCAAGGGACGCGAGCCGCAACAGCGCTGCGTCGTGGTGGTGAACTTCACGCCCCAGGTCCTGCGCGACTACCGGGTGCGCGTGCCTTTCGCCGGGCGCTGGCGCGAAATCTTCAATTCGGACGCCGCCGCATATGGCGGCGGCAATGTCGGGAACGGAGGAGCCGTCTCCACGGTTGTGACACGCGATAGCCCGGAGCTTCACATTGTCGTCCCACCCCTTGCTGCCGTCTTTCTCGTTCCTGAGGTCTAACGGGCATACCTCGGCCGGATCGCCGCACCCGCTTGGCGCTACTTGGGACGGACGCGGAACGAACTTTGCGCTTTTCTCGGCGAACGCCACAAAAGTCGAGCTGTGCCTATTCGATCGCGACGCGCGGCGCGAGACCGAGCGCATCATCATGCCGGAACGGACCGATGACGTCTGGCACGTCTACCTGTCGCATGTGACGCCGGGGCAGCTTTACGGTTACCGCGTGCATGGCCCTTACGCGCCGGAAGCCGGTCACCGTTTCAATCCCAACAAGCTGCTGATCGACCCCTACAGCAAGCGGCTCGGTGGCCACTTCGTGTGGACCGACATGCATTTCGGCTATCGCACCGGCAGCAAGCAGGCCGATATGTCGCTCGACCGACGCGACAACGCCCGCAACATGTACAAGTCGGTGGTCGTCGAGCCCGCGCATAGCTGGTCGCAGCATCGTCGTCCCATGGTCCCGTGGGAAGATACGATCATCTACGAGGCCCATGTCAAAGGCCTGACGAAAACACGCGAGGACATTCCACCCGGCATGCGCGGCGTGTTCCGCGGCCTGTCCGAGCCGGCGATGATCGCGCATCTGCGCAGGCTGGGCGTCACCGCCGTCGAACTGCTACCGATGCACGCCTTTCTCGACGACCGCCCGCTGCTCGACCGGGGCCTGCGCAATTACTGGGGCTACAACACGCTGAGCTTTTTCGCGCCGGAGGCGCGCTACGCGAGCAACAACAACATCAACGACTTCCGCGCCACAGTCGCCGCACTGCATGACGCCGGCATCGAGGTCATCCTCGATGTCGTCTATAATCACACATGCGAGGGCAACCAGATGGGCCCGACGCTGTGCTATCGGGGCATCGACAACGCCTCCTACTACTGGCTGATGCCCGACAACGCCCGCTACTATGACGACTTCACCGGCACCGGCAATTCGCTGAAGCTCGCGCATCCGCGCGTCCTGCAGATGGTCATGGATTCGCTGCGCCTCTGGGTCGAGGCCTACCACGTCGACGGTTTCCGTTTCGATCTTGCCAGCACGCTCGGGCGCGGACCGGCTTTCGATCGCAATGCGCCGTTCTTCGCCGCGGTCCGGCAGGACCCGGTGCTGGCCAATGTGAAGATGATCGCCGAGCCCTGGGACATCGGCCTCGGCGGCTACCAAGTCGGCGGCTTTCCAAACGGCTGGTCGGAATGGAACGATGCCTATCGCAAGACTGTGCGCCGCTTCTGGCGCGGCGAGGGCAATCTCATCGGCGACCTTGCCCATGCGATGACCGCCTCATCGGTGCAATTCCAGCACGACGGCCGCGGGCCGCGCGCGAGCATCAACCACGTCACCGTGCATGACGGCTTCACC
>DATARB010000267.1:0-1988 GCA_036264375.1 Pseudolabrys sp. | reverse complement strand
CGTCACGCCGAGCATGCCGAAGAACACCGCCGTGCCGAGCGCCTGACGCAGTTCGGCGCCGGCCCCCGTCGCAATGACCAAAGGCACGACGCCGAGAATGAACGCAAGCGAGGTCATCAGGATCGGGCGAAGCCGCGTGCGCGCCGCCTGCACGGCGGCGTCCCAGCGGTTTTCGCCCTGTTCCTCCGCCTGCCTGGCGAACTCGACAATCAGGATCGCGTTCTTCGCCGCTAATCCGATGAGCACGACGAAGCCGATCTGCGTGAGGATGTTGTTGTCCATGCCGCGCAACAGCACCCCGCTGATGGCGGCGAGCAGACACATCGGCACGATCAGGATCACCGCGAGCGGCAACAGCACGCTCTCGTACTGCGCGGCCAAGAGCAGGAACACGAACACCACGGCAAGCGTGAACGCGACAATGGCGGTGTTGCCGGCAACCTTTTCCTGCAACGCAATCTCGGTCCACTCGAAGCCGAAGCCAGACGGCAGTGTCGCGAGGATATTCTCCATGGCAGAGATCGCCTGCCCGGTGGAGAAGCCGGGCAGCGTCGCGCCCTGAATCTCGGCAGCGGGGAAGAGATTGTAGCGCGGAACGCGGTATGGCCCGGTGATGTCGCGGAAGGTCGCGACAGCGCCGAGCGGCACCATCTCCGATGCGGTCGATCGCGTCCGCAGGTTTTCGACGTCACGCAGCGAAAGCCGAAACGGATTGTCGGCTTGCGCGTTCACCCGATAGGTCCGCCCCAGAATGTTGAAGTCGTTGACGTAGGTCGAGCCCATATAGGTCGTGAGGGTGTCGAAGAACCGCGATATCGGCACGCCCAGCATCTCGGCCTTGGTGCGATCGATATCCGCGAACACCTGCGGCGTGGAGGAATTGAACAAGGTGAACACCTGGACGAGACCGGGCGTGCGATTGGCGGCGCCGGCAACGCTGCCGACCGCCTGTTCGAGCGCACGCGCGCCGCGGCCGGCGCGATCCTGGACGTAAAGCTTGAAGCCGCCGCCGGTGCCGATGCCGGGCACGGAGGGTGGCTGAATGACCAGGATGTAGGCTTCGCGCAGCTGCTGCATCTGGGCGCGCAGGTCGTTCAGGATGGCGTCGCTCGAGAGTCCCGCCTTCACCCGCTCCTCGAACGGCTTCAAGGGAACGAACAGCACGCCCGAGTTCGGCGCGTTGGTGAAGGTTGCGCCGTCGAAGCCGGCGAAGGTCACGGTATGCGCGACGCCCGGCCGCGACAGCAGGATGTCGGAGGCCTTGCGGACGACGGCGTCGGTCCGCTCGAGGCTCGAGCCGGGCGGCAGCGTCACCGCGGTGATGAAGTAGCCGCGGTCCAGCGGCGGAATGAATCCCGACGGGGTGCGGGCGAACTGGAAATAGGTCAGCCCGATCAACCCGGCATAGATCACCAGCATGAGCGCCGATACGCGCAGCACCCGCCGCGTCAGCGCGGCATAGCCGTCCGAGAGCTTGCCGAACCATCGATTGAAGCCGGCGAAGAAAGCGTCGAACGGACGGGCGACCGTCGTCCAGAAACCCGGCTTCACCTCATGGCCGTGCGGGCGCAGGAACAGCGCCGCCAGCGCCGGCGACAATGTCAGCGAGACCATGGCCGAGATGATCGTCGACGCCGCGATGGTCAGTGCAAATTGCCGGTAGAAAGCCCCCGAAATACCGGTGATGAAGGCTGTCGGGATGAAGACGGCGCAGAGCACGAGCGCGATGGCGATCAGCGCGCCGCCGACCTCGTCCATTGTCTTGTGGGCGGCTTCGCGCGGGCTCAGGCCCTGCCGCAAGTAGCGCTCGACGTTCTCGACGACGACGATGGCATCATCCACAACGATGCCGATGGCCAGCACGAGCCCGAACAGCGTGAGATTGTTCAGCGAAAAACCGAAGGCCTCCAGCACGAAGAACGTGCCGATGAGCGACACCGGAATGGCGACGACGGGGATGATGGCGGCGCGCCACGTTTGCAGAAACA
>DATARB010000247.1:0-12375 GCA_036264375.1 Pseudolabrys sp. | reverse complement strand
CTGGCAGCAGCCGACATAGCCCGGCACTTTGGTGGCCACGAACATCTGCTTCATGCGTTCAAGCGGCTCTTGTGCGCTCGCCCGGAAGCCTTCGGTGAACCAGCGCTGCATGTTGGCGTCGACCAGCGCGCCGAGGCCATTTGCCTCGACGAACTTGATGCGGTCGTTCCACGGCGTCTTGTCGGGGTAATAGGCGCTGGTGTTGGACAGGATGAGTTTCTCCACGCGGCCCGGCGCGTTGGCGCCAAGCCATTGCCCGACCATGCCGCCCATCGACAGGCCGCACCAGTTGGTCTTCTTGATGCCCAGGGCATCGAGCACGGAGATCACATCGCGGCCGAAGCGCTCCATGGAGTAGGGGCCCTGCGGGGCGCCGGACTGGCCGTGGCCGCGGCGGTCATAGCGCACGAGGCGGAAATGCTTGGCGAATTCGTCCGCCTGGTCGTCCCACATATGCAGGTTGGTGCCGAGCGAGTTCGACAGCATCAGCGCCGGCGCGTCCTCGCGTCCGGAAACCTCGACGTAGATCGGGCAGCCGTCGTCGGCCTTGATCATGGGCATGCGCATTTCCCCTGATTTCACGTTTGATTGCATCAGCGTGGCGAGGCCGCCACCTCTAATGCGCCGGCTCGCGCCTGCAAAGCCCTTTTCAGGGGCCGCCCGAAGGCTTAAAGCCACTTTCCGGCCCTACGTTGGGCCGCGGTGCTGATTGAAGGAGACGACGCCGATGGCGATGACGATGACGGGCGAGGTTCAGCTTGCCGCGAGCCGTGAAGTTGTGTGGGCCAAGCTCAACGATCCCGAAGTCCTCAAGGCCTGCATTCCGGGCTGCGAGGAACTCAACATGACCTCAGACACCGAGTTCCAGGCCGTCGCCACGCAGAAGATCGGGCCGGTCAAGGCGCGCTTTAAAGGCAAGGTCCATCTCACCGATCTCGATCCGCCGAACGGTTACAAGATCTCCGGCGAGGGCGACGGCGGCGTCGCCGGCTTTGCCAAAGGCGGGGCGACGGTCGCGCTCACCGATAAGGATGGCGGCACACTGCTGAGCTACAACGTAGAGGCGCAGATCGGCGGCAAGCTCGCGCAGCTCGGGCAGCGTCTCGTGAACGGCGCGGCGAAGAAAGTAGCGGACGATTTCTTTCAACGATTTGCTGCGGCCGTCGCGGCTGGCTGATCGCAAAGCCGCGGTTCTGGGCCGAATCGAAGGGAAATCGACGGCAAACAGATTCGTGACCGCTGTTTTTTGCGATTTTCGCCACGTTCGGCGTCGAATCTCTTGACCCCGCCTATGGCGGGGGTTCAAACTTAGTCTCGTTCCAAGGCGCAACCGGGCTGAATCGGCTCGATTTCGGGCCCGACACGCTGCCGCTCTTGCCGGGCGAGGCGATAAGAGGGCTTTTGACCCCGACTTTTTTGGGAGGATGCTCATGCCTGCCGTATCCATGACCGTGAACGGGAAAGCCGTTTCCGGCGACGTCGAAGCGCGCACGCTGCTGGTGCAGTTTCTGCGCGAGAATCTTCGGCTGACCGGCACGCATGTCGGTTGCGACACCTCGCAGTGTGGCGCCTGCGTCATCCATATCGACGGCATTGCCGCCAAGTCCTGCACTACGCTCGCGCTCCAGTGCGAGGGTGCCAAGATCACCACCATCGAAGGTCTCGCCGAGCCGGGCGGTCCACTGCATCCGATGCAGGAGGCCTTCCGCGAGAATCACGGTCTCCAGTGCGGCTATTGCACCCCGGGCATGATCATGGCCGCGCTCGATATCGTGCGCCGCAATGGCAACGACCTCGACGAGCACACCATCCGCGAGCAACTCGATGGCAACATCTGCCGCTGTACCGGCTACCACAACATCGTGAAGGCGATCGCTGCCGGCGCGAAGGCCATGGGCCAAGGCGAGGGAGCGCGTCAGGCCGCGGAGTAAGGCGACCTTAAAAAAAATAAAGCAACGGGAGGAGACCGCCATGAGCGCGACGGGAATCGGCGCGGCGGTGCGCCGAAAGGAAGACTTCCGCTTTATTACCGGTAAAGGCCAGTACACCGACGACGTGACGCGGCCGGGCGAGACCCGCGCCGTCTTCGTGCGCTCGCCTCACGCGCACGCCACCATCAAGAGCATCGACGCGAGCGAAGCCAAGAGCATGCCGGGCGTGCTCGCGGTGCTCACCGGCGCCGATCTCGCCAATGACAAGATCGGCAATCTCATCTGCGGCTGGATGATCCATTCCAAGGACGGCTCGCCGATGAAAATGGCGCCGCACCCGGCGCTGGCCGCCGGCAAGGTGAACCATGTCGGCGACGCGGTCGCGGTGGTGATCGCCGCGACGCAGGCGCAAGGTCGCGACGCCGCCGAGAAGGTGAACGTCGAATACGAGCCGCTGACGCCGATCATCGATCTGGTCAAGGCGAAGTCGGGCCAGCAGATCCACGAGATCGCGCCGAACAACACGATCTACGAATGGTCGCTTGGCGACGCCAAGGCGACCGAGGCCGCGTTCGCCAAGGCCAAGCACGTCACCCAGCTCGACATCGTCAATAACCGGCTGGCGCCGAACGCGATCGAGCCGCGCGCAGCGCTCGCCGAATACGATGCCGGCACCGATCAACTCACGCTCTGGAACACAAGCCAGAACCCGCACGTGGCGCGCCTGGTGATCGCCGCCTTCGTCGGCATGGCCCCCGAGCACAAGCTGCGCGTCATCGCGCCGGACGTCGGCGGCGGTTTCGGCTCGAAGATCTTCATCTATCCGGAGGAGGTCGTCTGCCTCTGGGCCGCGCGCAAGGTTCAGCGCCCGGTGAAGTGGACAGCCGATCGCAGCGAAGCGTTCCTCACCGACGCGCATGGCCGCGACCACATCACGCATGCCGAGCTCGCGCTCGACGAG
This sequence comes from Pseudolabrys sp., assembly GCA_036264375.1. Lineage (GTDB taxonomy): Bacteria > Pseudomonadota > Alphaproteobacteria > Rhizobiales > Xanthobacteraceae > Pseudolabrys. Next base: position 9,483 of record DATARB010000247.1, on the reverse strand, counting down.
CACGGAAAAATTCTGGCGCTGCGTGCGCACACCATCGCCAATCTCGGCGCCTACATGTCGACATTCTCGTCGTCGGTGCCGACCTATCTTTATGCCACGCTGCTGTCCGGCCAGTACGACATCCCGCAGATCTACTGCGAGGTGGACGCCGTCTACACCAACACCGTGCCGGTCGATGCCTATCGCGGCGCCGGCCGCCCCGAAGCGACCTTCGTCGTCGAACGGCTGGTGGAAGTCGCGGCGCGCGAGTTGGGCCTCGATCCGGCGGAATTCCGCAAGCGCAACTTCATCAAGTCTTTCCCGCACCAGACGCCGGTGATCATGGCCTATGACGGCGGCGACTATGGTGCGTCGCTCAAGAAGGCGATGGAGATCGCCGACGTGAAAGGCTTCAACAAGCGCCGCCGCGAATCCGCGCGTCACGGCAAGCTGCGCGGGCTCGGCTATTCGGCTTACATCGAGGCCTGCGGCATCGCGCCGTCGCAGGCGGTCGGCTCGCTCGGCGCCGGCGTGGGCTTGTGGGAATCGGCGGAGGTGCGGGTCAATCCCACCGGCAGCGTCGAGGTGCTCACCGGCTCGCACGCGCACGGGCAGGGGCACGAGACGACCTTCGCGCAGCTCGTGTCGGAACGTCTCGGCATTCCGTTCGAGAACGTCTCCATCGTGCACGGCGACACCGACAAGGTGCAGTTCGGCATGGGCACCTATGGCTCGCGCTCCGGCGCGGTCGGCATGTCGGCGATCGTGAAGGCGCTCGACAAGATCGAGACCAAGGCCAAGAAAGTCGCTTCGCACATGCTCGAGGCGGCGGAAGGCGACATCGAGTTCAAGGACGGCAAGTTCACCGTTGCCGGCACCGACAAGTCGGCGGCCTGGGCCGACGTCTCGCTCAATGCTTACATCGCGCACAAGTTCGCCGGGCAGGAGCTGGAGCCGGGGCTGAAGGAGACCTCCTTCTACGATCCGACCAATTTCACCTTCCCGGCGGGTTGCCACATCTGCGAGCTCGAGGTCGACACCGAGACCGGCAAGACCGAGATCGTCAAATGGACCGCGGTCGACGACTTCGGCACGATCATCAATCCGATGATTGTCGAAGGCCAGGTGCACGGCGGCATCGCGCAGGGCGTCGGGCAGGCGATGCTGGAAGGCGTCGTCTATGACAAGGATGGCCAGCTCGTGACCGGCTCGATGATGGACTACACGATGCCGCGCGCGCACGACCTGCCGTCGTTCAACGTGGGCACGACCGAAACCAAGTCACCGTCGAATCCGCTCGGTATGAAAGGCTGCGGGGAGGCCGGCGCCATCGCCGCGCCCGCCGCAGTGATGAATGCGATCACCGACGCGATCGGCTCCGAACAACTCGCAATGCCGGCGACCGCCAACGCGGTCTGGTCGGCCTTGCAGCGTAACAAGCCGCCACAGGCTGCAATCCCGCCGCAGGCCGCCTAGATTCGAAATTCAAGGAGAGACCGATGTACAACTTCACCTTCCATCGTCCGACCACGGTCCGCCAAGCGGCTGGTCTGCTCGCGCGCAACCCGGAAGCCAAGATCCTCGCCGGCGGCCACTCGCTGCTGCCGGTGATGAAGCAGCGGCTGGCGCAGCCGTCGGCGTTGATCGATCTCGCGCTGGTCGAGGGCATGACCGGCGTTGAACTGAAGGGCCGCTCGGTCGTGATCGGCGCCATGTCGCGCCACGCCGATGTGGCGAACTCGGCGGTGCTGCTCGAGGCCATGCCGGCGCTTGCGTCGGTGCCGGGCTCGGTCGGCGATCCGCAGGTGCGCAACCGCGGCACCATCGGCGGCTCCATCGCCAACAACGATCCGAACGCCGACTATCCCGCGGCGCTGCTCGGCCTGGGCGCGACCATCATCACCAACAAGCGCCGCATCGCCGCCGATGACTTCTTCACCGGCATGTTCTCGACCGCGCTCGAGGAAGGCGAAATCATCACCAAGGTGAGTTTCCCGATCGCCAAGAAGGCGGCCTATGAGAAGTTCAAGCATCCGGCCTCCGGCTTCGCGCTGGTCGGCGTGTTCGTGTCGAAGCGCGGCCCGGATATCCGCGTGGCGGTGACGGGTGCGGGCTCCAACGGCGTCTTCCGCGTGAAGTCGTTCGAAGAGGCGCTCAAGAAGCGCTTCTCGCCGAAGTCGATCGAGGGCATGACCATCCCCGCGACCGGCATGAACAACGACATTCACGCCTCGCCCGAATATCGCGCGCATCTCGTCGGCGTGCTGGCGCGCCGCGCGCTGGCCAAGGCCACGGCGTAGTCCGGAACAAAACGCACAGGACAAGGGGGCGGGCCGCATTTCCGGCCCGCTTTTCTTTTGCGGCTATTTGTCCGTGCGCAGTGGCCCCCACGCGGCGCCGGCCCTGCCGTTCGCCGCGGCCAGCGCAGAGCGCGGATCGAACCAGCGGAATGTGTTTCGTCCGCCGGACTTGGCGGCATAGAGCGCCGCGTCCGCGCGCTGAAAAAGCTCGGCCGGCGTGCAGCCGGCGGCGCTTGCGATCCCGACGGACGCACCGATCTTGAACCGGCTGCCACGACAATCCACCGGCCGGCGTATGGCCTGCACGATCGTTGCCGCAGCCGCCGTGATGCGTTGTGCCCCTGCGGCGGACTCCAAAAGAACCGCAAATTCATCGCCACCAATCCGCGCGAGGACGACGGCGTCGCGGCACACATCGGCCAGCCGTTGCGCGACCTCTCGCAGACATCGGTCGCCGGCTGCATGGCCCAAGGAGTCGTTGACGTCCTTGAATCCGTCAAGGTCGATCAGGAGGAGGGCTGCGTCGGCGATTGGGACGGCCGCATCGCAGAATGCGGCAAGCTTGGACTGGAAATGGCTGCGGTTGGCGAGTCCGGTCAGTTCGTCGAATTCTGCCAGGTACCGCAGCCTTTCAAACTTTGCTTTTTCTTCCGTGATATCCTGTTTGATCCCGAAGAGGCGGATCGGACGATTTCCTGCGCATTCGACGTTCGCCGTGATCCTGATCCAGCGGCGATTGCCTCTCGATGTGACGATCTCGGCATCAAGATTGAAGCCGTCCCGGCGCTCGATCGCTCGACTCCGGATCGCCTCGAGCGTCTTGAGCGATGCTTCCTGGTAGCAGGTCAGTGTCTGCTTGCGCGTCAGAGGCGCGTCCCGCGGAATCTCGAAAATGTCATAGGTCCCCCCGGACCATTGCAGCGTCTCGGTCGTAAGATCGCATTCCCAAACGCCGAGGCGCGCAGCCGCCGCGGCGCGTTCAAAAATATCTCGGCTCCGTGCAACGGCAGCTTCGTAGTCGAGGATGACACGCGCCTGGGCTTCGACCAGCGCGGTCAAACGTTCGACCGCGGCCGCGGTTGAATCGTGGGAAAACGGGTCGATATCCGAAGCCCGACGGGCAAGCGCGCTTACCTTTCTAAGCCAGTGCGCCTTCGGCATGCCATTCCCCTGGGTGTGTCCCGGAGACTAGGCGGGGCAGATTAACATTCTATTTTTGCCATAAACGCGGAACCCGGCCTTCGAAGAGGCGCCTCTTTGCGTCAACGCGGCGAGGTCTCTTTGAGGGCGGCGACAATGCCGTCCACGACGCCGCGAAGCGCCGAAACCTTTTCACGGCAACGCTCGGGCCGCCCCGATTTCAACGCACATTTCGGCTGCCATAGCGCGCACTCTGTAGCTCGCAACGCGAACAGGAGTATTGGGATCATGGCGACGGTCACAACGAAGGATGGCACGCAGATATTTTACAAGGATTGGGGCAAAGGGCAGCCGATCGTGTTATCGCACGGCTGGCCGTTGAGCGCCGACGATTGGGACTCGCAGATGTTCTTCTTCCTGGAGAAGGGCTATCGCGTCATCGCTCATGATCGCCGCGGCCATGGCCGGTCGGACCAGACTTGGACCGGCAATGACATGGACACTTATGCGGACGATCTCGCCGAACTCACGAAGGCGCTCGATCTGCACGACGCGATTCATATCGGGCATTCGACCGGCGGCGGAGAGGTTGCGCGTTATCTTGGGCGGCACGGCACATCGCGTGCGGCGAAAGCCGTGTTGATCAGCGCAGTGCCGCCGCTCATGCTGAAGACCGCGAACAACCCCGGCGGATTGCCGATCGACGTGTTCGACGGATTGCGCGCCGGGCTCGCCGCGAACCGTGCGAAGTTTTACACCGAGGTGCCGATCCCGTTTTACGGATACAATCGGCCGGGCGCCAAGATCGACGAAGCCGTCACGCACAACTGGTGGCGCCAGGGCATGATGGGCTCGATCAAGAGCCACTACGATTGCATCAAGGCCTTCTCGGAAACGGACTTCACGGAAGACCTGAAAAAGATCGATATCCCGACGCTGGTAATGCACGGCGACGACGATCAGATCGTTCCCTTCGCGGACTCCGCACCGCTCTCCGCGAAACTCGTCAAGGGCGCCAAGCTGAAGGTCTATCCGGGCTTTCCGCACGGCGCGTTCACCATCCACGCGGACGTGATCAACCCGGACTTGCTGGCGTTCATCAAAGGGTGAACTTTCGCCGCGCTCGGTGAAAGCAACGACGTATGGCAAGGCCTCGTGCCCCGGACGCCGCGCAAGATGCAATGTTGCGCGGCTGATCCGGGGCCCTAACAAACTCCGAATATGGGGCGGTCCCGGGTCTGCAGTGCAGCACTTCGTGCCGTACCGCGGGCCCGGGAAACGCGTCTTACGCCGGCTCGCGCCGATGATGGCGCGCGTGTTTCGCCATGGTATGATTGCGCCAAATAATAACACTGGGGGGATGACCACGTGCGACGACGACAAGCTCTCGCCTGGGTCGCGGCTGCGACGATGGCGTGGCCGCTGGCTGCCCGGGCGGAAACCTATCCAACGCGTCCGGTCGTGATGATGGTCCCGTTTCCGGCCGGTGGCGCGACGGACATCCTGGCTCGTGTCTTGGGCGAGCGTCTGGGTTCGATTCTCGGCCAGCCTATCGTTGTCGAAAATGTCGGCGGCGCGGCCGGCACGATCGCCGTCGGCCGGGCGGTGCGCGCGCCCGCCGACGGCTACATGCTGAGCATCGGCACCTCGACCACGCACATGCTGACGGGCGGTCTTTACGATCTGTCGTTCAGCCTGCTGACCGACCTCGATCCGGTGATCATGATCGGCAGCGAACCGCTTCTGGTCGTGGCCAAGAAGGATTTGCCCGTCAACGATCTGAAGGGGTTGATCGCCTGGTTGAAGGCCAATCCCGACAAGGCTTCGGTCGGCATTGCCGGGGTGGGCGCAACGGGGCACCTGACCGGCATCGCTTTCCAGAAGGCGACCGGGACCACATTCCAGTTCGTGCCGTATCGGGGCAACGCGCCGGCAAGGCAGGCGCTTGCCGCCGGCCAGATCGATTTCATGATCGAGCCCTCGTCGAATTTTCCGGCCTTGGTGCAGGCCGGCACAGTGAAGGCTCTCGCAATCACATCGCCCGAGCGCGTCGACACCTATCCGGATGTTCCGACGGTGAACGAGGCCGGTCTCCCGGGCTTTCAGGCTTTGCTCTGGTACGGTCTGTGGGTTCGGCACGGCACGCCCGGGGCGGTAATCGAGACGCTGAACGCGGCCATGCGGAAGACCCTTGCCGATCCGGATGTCGTCAAACGCCTGAGCGTACTTGGCGTCTACATCACGCCGGCGTCGCAGCAATCGCCGGAGGATCTTCGCGCATTCCAGAAAGCCGAGGCTGAGCGCTGGTGGCCGATCATCAAGGCGGCGAACATTCCGCACCAACAGTAGACAGCGGCGCCCGGTGCGTCCAAAGCGCCGCGGAAAATGACTACGCCGGCTGCTTGTCCAACTCGGCCAACAGATCGTGCAGATCGAGGGGGTGGGTGAACATCTCCAGCGAGCCGTCCTGCTTCTGCGGCCACTGGTCCTTCGGCCGGTCCCAATAGAGCTCGACCCCGTTGTCGTCCGGATCGCGCAAATAGAGCGCCTCCGAGACGCCGTGGTCGCTGGCGCCCTCCAGCGGGATCTTGGCGACGATCAGCCGCCGCAGCGCGTCGGCGAGCAGCCGCCGGGACGGGTAGAGAATCGCGGTGTGGTAGAGGCCGGTGGTGCCGGGGGCGGGCGGGTGACCGCCGCGGCTTTCCCAGGTGTTCAGTCCAATATGGTGGTGGTAGCCGCCGGCCGAGATGAAGGCTGCGCCGGGGCGGGTGGTGGTGATCTGGAAACCGAGCACCCCGCAATAGAAGTCGAGCGCGCGCTGGAGGTCTGCGACCTTCAAATGAATGTGGCCGATGCGCACGCCCGGGTCGATTGTTGGCGTGTGAACGGCGTCTTTGGTCACTTCTTGGGAAATGGACATGGGAGCTATCCCTGGCTGGCCATATGAGGCTCTGATACCCAGATGTAAGACCTGTCCGCGGTAGGATAAAGTCCCCTGTTCCAGGACCGCTTCATGACCTCAACGCCCGTTCCGACCTCCATCGATGCCACCCTCGATCTGCTGGCGAAGGCCGACTACGTCGGCGACCGGTCGCTGGCGACCGTGCTCTATCTCAGCCTGCGTATGGGCCGGCCGTTGTTCCTCGAAGGGGAAGCCGGCGTCGGCAAGACCGAGATCGCCAAAGTCCTCGCCAAGACGCTGGGCCGGCGGCTGATCCGCTTGCAATGCTACGAGGGGCTGGACGTCTCCGCCGCCGTCTATGAGTGGAACTACGGCGCGCAGATGATCGCGATCCGCCTGGCCGAAGCGGAAGGCGCAGGCGACCGCGACCGCATCGAGCATGACATCTTCTCCGAGCGCTTCCTCATCAAGCGGCCGCTGCTCCAGGCGCTGGAGCCGGACCCGGCCGGCGCGCCGGTGCTGCTGATCGACGAGATCGACCGCACCGACGAAGCCTTCGAGGCCTTCCTGCTCGAGGTGCTGGCCGACTTCCAGGTGACCGTGCCGGAGCTCGGCACCGTGAAGGCGCCGCATCCGCCGATCGTCATCGTCACCTCGAACCGGACCCGCGAGGTGCACGACGCGCTCAAGCGCCGCTGCCTCTATCATTGGGTCGGCTATCCGAACGCCGAGCGCGAGTTGGCGATCCTGCGCGCCAAGGTGCCGGGTGCGCCGAAGAAATTATCCGAACAGGTGGTCGCTTTCGTGCAGGCGTTGCGCAAGGAGGACCTGTTCAAGTCGCCCGGTGTCGCCGAGACGCTCGACTGGGCCGGCGCGCTCACCGAGCTCGACGTGGTCGCGCTCGATCCCTCGACCGTATCGGACACGCTGGGTGTGCTGTTGAAATACCAGGACGACATCGCCCGCCTCGATGCGAGCAAAGTGAAGACGCTGCTGGATGAAGTGAAGTCGGATCTACGGGCGGCGGAGTAAATTGCGTTACCGGGCGTGCAACAAACTCCGCTCATTCCTGCGCAAGCGGGAATCCAGGCTCTGGGTCCCCGCTTTCGCGGGAACGAGCGGGGAGGGGCAGGAATGATGGAAGGTCAAGGCCGCCTCGCCGAGAACATCCTCTACTTCGCGCGGGCGCTGCGCGCGGCCGGCATGCCGGTCGGGCCCGGCGCCGTGCTCGATGCGATCGAGGCCGTGCAGGTCGCGCGCGTCGGCAATCGCGACGACTTCTACTGGACGCTGCACGCGGTCTTCGTAAAGCGGCACGAGCACACGATCCTGTTCGACCAGGCCTTCCGCATCTTTTTCCGCAAGCGCGGCTATATCGACAAGCTGCTGGCGGCGATGCTGCCCGAGACAGTGCCGTCGGCGCCGAAGCCGCCGGAGGCCGGCGCGCAGCGCATCCAGGACGCGCTGTTCTCGGGCATGAACGAGCGCGAGAAGGACAGCGAAGTCGAGATCGACGCGCGGCTCACGGTGTCCGACCGCGAAGTGTTGCAGAAGAAAGACTTCGCGCAGATGACGGCGGCCGAGATCGCCGCCGCCAAGGAAGCGATCGCCAGACTGGCGCTGCCGCTCGATCTTGTGCGCACGCGGCGGCTCAAGCCGAGCCTGCACGGCCATATGATCGACGTGCGCCGCACGCTGCGCGCCAGCATGAAGGCGGGCGGGGCGGTGATCGACTTGAAATACCTCGGCCCGCGTGTGAAGGAGCCGCCGATCGTCGCGCTGCTCGACATCTCCGGCTCGATGAGCCAGTACACGCGCCTGTTTTTGCATTTCCTGCATTCGATCACCGATGCGCGCAAGCGCGTCACGACGTTCCTGTTCGGCACGCGGCTGACCAACGTGACGCGCGCGATCCGCCAGCGCGATCCGGACGAGGCGCTCGCGATGTGCGGCGCCAATGTCGCCGACTGGGCCGGCGGCACGCGCATCGCAACGTCCTTGCATCTGTTCAACCGGCAGTGGGCGCGCCGCGTGCTCGGGCAGGGCGCGGTTGTGTTGCTGATCACCGACGGGCTCGAGCGCGACGCCGACGACAGTTTGGCTTTCGAGATGGACCGGCTGCATCGGTCCTGCCGCCGGCTGATATGGCTCAATCCGCTGCTGCGTTTCGAAGGCTTCGAGGCGCGCGCCAAGGGCGTGCGGACGATGCTGCCCTATGTCGATGAGTTGCGGCCGATACACAATCTGGACTCGATGACCGAACTCGTGCGCGCCCTCTCTGGGCAGGCTGCCGGCGGTTACAATCCGAAAGAAATGCTGGGGAAGGTGGCGTAAACGTACCCCGTCAGGGCCGGCTCTGTGCCGCGCACGACGGACTTAAGAGAGATGGAGATCTGTATGCTCGCGCGTGATGAAGACATTCTCAAAGCCGCCGAGGATTGGCGCAAGGACGGTCGTGGCGTCGCCATCGCCACGGTGGTCGAGACCTGGGGCTCGGCGCCGCGACCGGTCGGCTCCAATCTGGTGATCGACGGCGACGGCAACTTCTTGGGCTCGGTCTCCGGCGGCTGCGTCGAAGGCGCGGTGGTCACCGAGGCTATGGACGTCATCGAAAGCGGCAAGGCCAGGATGCTGGAATTCGGCGTTGCCGACGAGACGGCCTGGAAGGTGGGCTTGTCGTGTGGCGGCACCATTCGGGTATACGTTGAAAAGGTAAGTTGACTCGACACATAGCCTCGATCCGTCATCCTGAGGTGCTAGCCGCGCATGCGGCAAGCCTCGAAGGATGACGGGCACGGGAACGTTTGGAGGGAAACAAATGAAGCTCGATATCCTCGCTGCGTTGAACGCCGAACGCGCCGCGCGGCGTGCGGTCGTGGTCATCACCGACATCGAGAGCGGTGCGCAGCGGCTGGTGAAAGCCGCCGACGCCGCCAAGGACCCGCTCAGCGAGATCATCGACAAGCACCTGCGCATGGCCAAGAGCGGCATGGAGGAGACGCCGCAGGGCCGCGTATTCCTGACCGTGCACGTGCCGTCGCCGCGGCTGCTCATCACCGGCGCGGTGCATATCAGCCAGACGCTGGCGCCGGTCGGCCAACTGCTCGGCTATGACGTGACCATCGTCGATCCGCGCACGGCCTTTGCCTCGCTCGAACGCTT
>DATARB010000235.1:0-11700 GCA_036264375.1 Pseudolabrys sp. | reverse complement strand
CCGCAGCTTCACGCTGCCGCTGAAGGAATTGAAGGAGTGGCGCGGCAGCCGCTCCGACGCCGGCCGTCTCGCGCCCAAGGGCTTCCCCAAGAGCAACAAATTCCGCGCCGGCCCGAACGGCGGCAACGGCAAGAACGGCGGGGACGAGTAGGGCGTCCCCGTAGGGTGGCAACGGCGCCGCGGGCGCCGCGCCCGGGCGGTGCCGTCAGTCCAACTGGATATCCGGATTGCTTGGCGCTTCCGGCGGCCGGGCATGCTGCGCATGCCCACGCTTCTGTGATCACCACCGCGACCACCGACGAAATTCCCTAGAACCGCGATGACGAACCCGTGGTCGTGCCTCGCCGCCGTGGGGCGCGTAGTTGCAAATCGTTCGCAAGTAACTTGACGGTGATCCGATCCTCTGTCAACGTTGTTGCGAATAATTTGCAATTGCATAAGTCTCCAGCCAGGCAAGGATATCCTGCGATGGCGTATCGAGGCGAGACCACGGGCGACGTGATTCCTGCGATGCACGGCGGCCCGGCGCCGGGCTGGCGCTCGGCGTCGCCGCGCGATCGCCGCAGCCTCTCCGAGGTTCACGCCTCCATCCCAATTCCGCACGGCGGCTCCTGGCTGCGCCGCCTGCTCGCCTTCTCCGGCCCCGGCTACATGATCTCGGTCGGCTACATGGACCCGGGCAACTGGGCGACCGATCTCGCGGGCGGCTCCAGGTTCGGCTACACGCTGCTCTCCGTCATCATGATCTCGAACCTGATGGCGATCCTGTTGCAGGCGCTCTCAGCGCGCCTCGGCATCGCCACCGGCCGCGATCTGGCGCAGGCGTGCCGCGATGCCTATCCGCGCCCGGTCGGCATCGTGCTGTGGGTCGCCTGCGAGCTCGCCATCGTCGCCTGCGATCTCGCCGAGGTCATCGGCACGGCCATCGCATTGAAGCTTTTGTTCGGGATTCCCTTGATCGGCGGCGCGCTGATCACAGCACTCGACGCCTTCCTGGTTCTGATGCTGATGAACAAGGGCTTCCGCTTTCTGGAAGCCTTCATCGTCGCGCTCTTGATCGTGATCGCGACATGCTTCCTCATCCAGATCGTGCTGGCGGCGCCGCCGGTCGCCGCCGTGCTCGGCGGCTTCGTGCCCTCGCGCGAGATCGTCTCCAATCCGGAGATGCTCTACATCGCCATCGGCATCATCGGCGCCACCGTGATGCCGCATAACCTCTATCTGCATTCCTCGATCGTGCAGACGCGCCAGTTCGAGCGCAACGACAAGGGCCGCCGCGCCGCCATCCGCTGGGCCACCGCCGACAGCACCATCGCGCTGATGCTGGCGCTGTTCGTGAACGCGGCGATCCTCGTCGTCGCCGCCGCGGTCTTCCACGCCAACGGCAAGACCAATATCGCGGAGATCGAGGATGCTTATGGGCTTTTGTCACCGCTTCTCGGCGTCGGCATCGCCTCGGTGCTGTTCGCCGTGGCGCTGCTCGCCTCCGGCCTGAATTCGACCGTCACGGCGACGCTCGCCGGGCAGATCGTGATGGAAGGCTTCCTCGATCTGCGTCTGCCGAGCTGGGCGCGACGGCTCGTCACGCGCGCCATTGCCATCGTGCCGGTGGTGGTGGTGACGGCGTTCTATGGTGAGCGTGGCACCGCGCAATTGCTGATCCTCAGCCAGGTGATCCTGTCGATGCAGTTGCCCTTCGCGGTAATCCCGCTGGTGCAGTTCGTCTCGGATCGCAAGAAGATGGGCAGCTTCGCCATTTCGCGCCCGGTCGCCGTGCTGGCATGGGGCGTCGCCGCGATCATCCTGGTGCTGAACGTGAAGCTGCTGTTGGACACGTTTGCGGCCGTGTGACGGATTGCGTTAGCATCGCCACTTGCTCCGCTCATTCCCGCGCAAGCGGGAAACCAGATCTTTTCCTGACAAAGGGTTCTTGCGCTGGGTCCCCGCTTGCGCGGGGACGAGCGGGGAGAGCATACGCAATGACGCGTCAGCGATCCACCCGCGTCCAGCCCGCGGGCAGCAGCCGTTCCTGCGGCAGGAAGCGGCCTTTGTAATCCATCTTGCGCGAGCCCGGCACCCAATAGCCGAGGTAGACGTAAGGCAGGCCCATTTTCAGCGCGCGCGCGATGTGGTCGAGGATCATGAAGGTGCCGAGCGAGCGGTCGGCCTCGTCCGGATCGAAAAACGAATAGACCATCGACAGCCCGTCGCTGAGCACGTCGGTGAGCGCGACCGCCAGCAATTGTCCGGAGCCGCGGCCGTTGATGCCGCTGTCCGGCCCGCGCCGGCGATACTCGATCAGCCGCGTCTCGACGTGGCTGTCCTCGATCATCATCGCGTAGTCGAGCACCGTCATGTCGGCCATGCCGCCGTCGCGGTGCCGCGCATCGAGATAGGCGCGGAAAACGGAATATTGTTCGGACGTCGGCGTCGCCGTGCGCATGTCGCCGATGATGTCGCCGTTGCGCTCGGCGTTGCGGCGCATGCTGCGCGAGGGCTTGAAGTCCTTCGCCACGACGCGCACCGAGACGCAGGCGCGGCAGGTCTCGCAGGCGGGGCGGTAGGCGATCGACTGGCTGCGGCGGAAGCCGCCATGGGTGAGCAGGTCGTTCAACTCGCGCGCGCGTTCGCCGACCAGGTGGGTAAAGACCTTGCGCTCCTCCTGGCCTTCCAGATACGGGCAGGGGGAAGGCGCGGTCAGGTAGAATTGCGGCGTATCGCGCGAGTGCTGGGTCATCGGCCCGTCAAGTTCATGGCGCCCCTGAGGTTAACGTCTAGCATCGCGCGCCCTGTGCCTCCCGTCAAAGGCCATTATAGGGCGTCGCGGTAAGGTGCTGCGCCCATCATGCCGGCGCGTAGCATGGCGGCGCGGCGGGCGTTGTTGATGACAACCGTGCCGAGCAGGATGTCGTGTAGCAGACGCCGCCGCTCGTTGAAGAAGGCCACCAGCACGATGAACGGCGACAGGACCGTGATCGACACCCAGAATACGATGGCGTGCACAGCGCCGAGCAGAAAATAAGCGGGCGCGCCGTACCAGGTGCGCATCTCAAGATCCACCACGCGCATGCCGACCGTGGCCGAACTGGGGCCGCCCAGCGTTACCCCGAAATAGACGAGCGCCCAGATCACCGTCGCCGGATAGAGTAGCCCGTAGAGAAAGAACCCCAAGCCCAGCGTCACGATGCCGAAGGCGAAGATGAAGATCGACGCCAGCACCACCGGGATCGCGAGGATCACCAGGTCGATGACGAAGGCGAGGATGCGGCGCGACAGCACGCCCTCGAACAGTTCCGGGTTCATCACCGGATCGTAGGCATGAGGCTTGATGTCGATCGCCATGGCGGTCCCACCCCCTCTTGATGCGGGCCGGAGGCGTGTGCCATCCGGCCGCTCAACCCGCAGATGGGTGAAGAATAGGCCAAACGCAAGCCGCCGCGCCACCCCGCCGTTCCGCAGGCCCTGGGCCGCTGGAAGCCCGGCCGCGCTTGCGGCATGGTGCATCCCATTCCCGCGCTAAATCCCGCGCGAAGAGGACGCTTTTAGTGAAACTTGCCCTTGCCGACATCGAAGCCGCCCGCCGCGTGATCGAAGGCGTGGTGCTGCGTACGCCCATGCTACCGGCGCCGAAGCTGTCGGCGCTCACCGGCGCCGACGTCTTCGTCAAATATGAGAATCTCCAGGTCACGAATTCCTTCAAGGACCGCGGCGCCCTGGTGAAGCTCGCCTCGCTCACCGAGGACGAGCGCAAGCGCGGCGTCGTCGCCATGTCCGCCGGCAACCACGCCCAGGCGGTCGCCTATCACGCCGCGCGGCTCGGCATTCCCGCTACCATCGTGATGCCGGTGACGACCCCGTTCGTGAAGGTCGCGGCGACGCGCGCGCATGGCGCCGACGTCGTGCTCGACGGCGAAACCGTGTCCGAGGCGCAGGCGCGCTGCGAGCAGTTGCAGCAGTTGCGCGGCTTCACGCTGGTGCATCCTTACGACGACGCGCATGTCATCGCCGGGCAGGGCACCATCGCGCTTGAAATGCTGGAGGAGGTGGCCGACCTCGACGTGCTGGTGATCCCGATCGGGGGCGGCGGCATGATCGCCGGCAACGCCATCGCCGCGCGTGCCATCAATCCGCGCATCGAGATCGTCGGCGCCGAGGCGGCGCTTTATCCGTCGGTGTGGAACGCGCTCAGCGGCGAGACGCGCGCCATCGGCGGGCCGACGCTGGCCGAGGGCATTGCGGTCAAGAACGTCGGCAAGCTCACGCTCCCGGTGATCCGCGAACTGGTGTCTGAGGTGATGCTGGTCGACGAGGCGCGGCTGGAGCGGGCGGTGAACTGCTATCTGACCCTGCAGAAGACGATGGCGGAGGGCGCAGCCGCGGCCGGGCTCGGGGCCATGCTGACAAGCCCTGAGCGTTTCCGCGGCAAGCGCGTCGGGCTCATCCTCTCCGGCGGCAACACCGATCCGCGCGTGCTCGCCTCGATCATGGTGCGCGAGCTCGAGCGCGACAGCCGCATTGTCTCGTTCCGTCTCACCATTCCCGACCGGCCGGGCGTGCTCGGCGCCATCGCCACGCGGCTGGGCGAGCTCGGCGCCAACATCCTTGCGGTCAGCCACCGCCGCCTGCTACTCGACGTGCCGGCCAAAGGTGCACGGCTCGACGTCACCATCGAGACGCGCGATTCGGTGCACGCCGAGGAAATCCTCGAGGCGCTCGGCGCCGACGGCTATGTCCCCGTCCGCATCGAAATGGGCGCGGCGATGGAGTGAGCGTTAAAGCAGGATATTCTCCCCGCTCGCGGCTACGTGCATGGGCGATGCTTTGCGCCCGTTGTCGCGCAAAAGAATATTCTTCGCTCCGGAACGTTGTTCCACGCGATGCAGCGTCTCCGTGACGAAAGCGTCATGAAACGCTATTCGGCGACGATAATCTTTTCCACCGCTGCGACGGCCAGCACGACATGAGCGTGCTGCCCACGGCCGCTTTTGCAGCATGCCGAAGCGCGCACGCGGCGCAAAACGCGAATATTATTTCTGCTTTGACTCTGCACTTGCGCGACACCATTTTGTCGAAATGTTCGAAGAGTCGTCGCAGCCATCGCCGGATTTGTCCGGCGGTGAGGAGGAGCTTTCTTCCGTTCCGACGCCGGGCAAAGCCGCACTCGCGGTGGAGCTTGCGCGCGTTGGCGCGCGCCTGAGCCCCGCCGAGCGCATCGCCTTGCTGCGCGAGCGCGTGGATGGCCGCATCGTCTTCGCGCACGGCTTCGGCATCGAGGGCCAGTTGCTCGTGCACTGGATTGCCAAGGCCAAGCTCGACATCGACCTGGTGACGCTCGACACCGGCCGGCTGTTTCCCGAGACCTACGAGCTGTGGGCGCTGACCGAAGCGCGCTACGGGCGCCGCATCCGCGCCATCTACCCGGAGCGTCCGGAGGTGGAGGACCTTGTCGCCACGCAAGGGGTCAACGGCTTCTACGACTCGAAAGAGGCGCGTGTGGCCTGCTGCGCCGTGCGCAAGACGCGGCCGCTCGACCGCGCGCTTGCCGGCGCCAGCGCCTGGATGAGCGGCGTGCGCGGTGACCAGACGGCGACGCGCCGCGCGGCCGGGCTCGCGGACTTCGACGCGAGCCGCGGCCTGATCAAGTTCAACCCGCTGTTCGACTGGACGCGCGCGGCCGTGCTCGACGCTGTTAACGCCAACGATGTGCCGATCAACGCGCTGCATGCGCGCGGCTTCGCCTCGATCGGCTGCGCCTCCTGCACCCGCGCGCTCAAGCCGGGCGAGCCGGAACGCAACGGCCGCTGGTGGTGGGAGAACGAAGGCAACAGCGAATGCGGCCTGCACTTGCCGCGCGTTGCGGCGGCGTAAACGTCGCTGTCTAAATAAGCCCGAGCATACGGTCGCCGACCCGCCATCCTGAAGCGCTCGCGTGCTTTGCACGCGCGCACCTGTTCGCGCAGCGGCAGCAAATCAAGCCGCGGTCTGAGACCATCCAACGATCTTATTTTTCGAGATCGACTGCTGCTGCATCGTGAATGAACGCGGCGCGGTAACGAGATGTCGCGAGTTGTTGCGAAGGTACCACAACGGCCAACTGTCAAATAAGTTTCACAAATGGAGTCTGTGAAACTTCCTAAAAGTCTCGCGGTCTTTACAGGCTCATTTGGCGCCATCGCCGATGCAACTGGAGAACTGCGATGACTGTTGCTAACAGAATTCAACACTTGATGGTGAGCGCATGCGTCGGCGCGATTTTCGCGCCAGCATGTGCGATGGCGCAGGACGCTCAGATCGAGCGAATGCAACGTCAAATCGATGTGCTGCAACGCCAATTGCTAAGTCTGCAAAAGCAGGTCACCGAATCCAAGAAGGCACAGCGCGAAGCGCGCACGCAGCCGGCGCAAAGTTCGGCTCCTTCCGGAGCAACCGCGGTCCAGGCCGGCGGGGTCCAGTTGCCTTTAAAGGGCCCGGTCATCTCCATGCCGCTTGGCGTGAAGGTCACCTTTGGCGGCTTCCTGGCGGCAGAAGGGCTTTATCGGCAGCACAATACGGTCTCCGATATCGGAACGCCGTTCGCCTCGATCCCATATCCATTCTCACCACAGTACAACGAGCCTGAATTCCGCGGCACCGCGCGCCAAAGCCGGTTTTCGTTACTTGTCGAAGGGGCTCTCGATCCGGTGCAAAAGCTCGCCGGCTACTACGAAATGGACTTCCTGGGTGTCGGAGTCACGTCGAACTACAACGAGAGCAACAGCTGGGCGCCGCGGCTACGCCAGGGCTACCTCACCTATGACAATACCAATTGGGGCTTCCATCTCCTGGCTGGCCAAGCCTGGAGCCTGTTGACGCCGAACACGTCCGGCATCGTCCCGCGCAAAGAAAACATCCCTCTCACCATCGACGCGAACTATGTCGTCGGCTTCGACTACACGCGGAACTGGCAAATCAGGCTGGTCAAAGATTTCGGGCCGTCGGTCTCACTGGGTTTCTCGATCGAGAATCCAGCCTCACAAGTTTACTCCAGCACGGGCGCCACCGCCAACGGCGGTTCGTTGAATGGTTTGATCGTGAACTGGGCCAACGCCGGCAGCAGCTTCCTGGGAGGCAGTGGCTTCGCCAACAACTTCAACACGGAAACGGCGCCTGACTTGATCGCCAAGGCGGCGTTCGATCCAGGATGGGGCCATTACGAAATATACGGGCTTGGCCGCTTCTTTACCGACAACGTGTTTACCTGCGACCCGACGCTTGTCCCGGCCGACGGCGTTTGCCCGTTGACCACTGCGAATGTCGGAAGCGCGAATGCGCATGTCACGGTCGGAGGGGGGATCGGCGGTTCTGTATTGTTGCCCGTCATTCCGAAGTTGCTGGATCTGCAGGCGTCCGGCCTGTACGGCAAGGGCATCGGCCGCTATGGCGCCAGCCAATTACCCGACGTCGTCGTCGCATCGGATGGCACATTGTCACCCATCACGGCCTTCCACGCCATGGTCGGCGCAGTGGCTCATCCCTCGGAGGGCCTGGATGTCTACGCCTATGCCGGCATCGAAAAAGCCGACACCAACGTTTTCAACTCTGCCGCTGGCCTGACCGGCTACGGCGTTCCAACGTTAAGCAACGCCGGGTGCCAAATCGCGACAGGCGCGTCGTTCACGGGTGGTACATCCAATTGTGCCGCTGTGAACCAGGAGGTGGACGAACTGACAGTCGGATTCTGGCAGAACCTCTACAAAGGCGAGTACGGCCGATTGACTACGGGAGTGCAGTACCAATACTTGCGGCGCAAGTCGTTCGACGGCGTGGGCGGTTCAGTCTCGACGAACGACAACGTCGTCATGTCGTCTCTGCGGTACTATCCGTTCTAGCCTTAGGGCGCGGCCGGGGGCCGGAGATGCCCGCGAGCGTGGCGAGATGTAGGCTCAAGCCGCCGCCGTCGACTGTTCCGGCGGAGCATTCTGGGTGGCGAGCTGCGTGAGGATCGCATCGGTCTTGTGCAGCGCCAGGACATGCATGCCGGCGTCGATCACCTGATAGCCGCGCTCTTTGAGCCACGCGCGCACGAGTTCGCGCCCGGCCTTGATCGGCTCGATCAGGAGGATCGGCCGGCAGCGCTCCAGCGTCTGCCGCGCGCCTTCGAGCGCCTGCCTCTCGATGCTCTCGGCATCGATCTTGATCAGGTCGACGCGCGGCAACTCCAGGGAATCGAGCGTCATCTTCTGGATCGGGACGAGCTTGTCGTCGGCAGGGTCGATGGCCTGGCCGACAAATTCATCGGGGATGCGGATCTCTGTAATGCCGGCTTCGGCCGACACCGCGCCGTGCATCGCGATGGCGTTAAAGCAGTTGTTGATGGCGATGTTGCCGGCGAGCGCATAATAGATGCGTTCCTGCGCCTCGACGGCGATCACGGAGCCCCAGCCGGTCATCGCGACCGCCCATTCGATCGTGTGCGCGCCGATATTGGCGCCGCAATCGATCGCCACCGCGCCGTCGCCGTGGATGCGGCGCCGCTGCGCGAGCAGATGCTCCCCCAGCTCTACCGCGAGCGAATCGACGCCGGCTTTTTCCAGGAGATGATTGCCGACGCCGGCGTTGCCATCCGTTGCGCTGTGGTCCAGCCGGTTGACGATCATCGTTCCGTGGTTCGACGAGGCGAGCACGAAAGCGAGCTTGCGGCCGACATTGCGCATGGCAGTCTCCATTCCACAGACAAAATGCGAGAACGCCGCAGTACAAGACGCCAGACGACGAAAGCGGCGCGTACCGCGCGCCGCATCCGAATCACACCGTCTAGGGTACGCAATTACCCGCGCGGCGGTACAGGAATCGCACGCGCCGCAGGCGGCTCCCCTCAACGCTGCATGGCGCGCCAGATGCGCTCCGGTGTCGCCGGCATCTCGATGTGCTTGATGCCGAATTCGGAGAGCGCATCGACCACCGCATTCACGACGGCGGGCAGGGCGCCTACGCATCCGGCTTCGCCCGCGCCCTTAACGCCCAGCGGATTCGTCTTGGTCGGCACGGCGTTGGCCTCGACCTCCATGGCGGGGAAGTCGTGCGCGTGCGGCATGGCGTAGTCCTGGAACGAGGCCGTGACGAGCTGGCCCGAGGCATCGAAATGGATGTCTTCCATCAGCGCCTGGCCCGCGCCCTGCGCAATGCCGCCGTGAATCTGCCCATGCAGCAGCATCGGGTTGAGCACGGTGCCGACGTCATCCACAACATAGTAGCGCACGATGTCGGTCTTGCCGGTCTCCTGGTCGATCTCAACCTCGCAGACGTGGCAGCCGTTGGGATAATTGGCTACCGGCGCGCTGTAGATCGAGGTCGCGACCAGGCCCGGCTCCATGTCCTTTGGCAGGTTCTTCGGCTCGAGCGACGCGACGGCGATCTCCTTCACTGTCAGCGTGCGGTTGGTTGTCGTGCTGGAGAACACGCCCTCGTCGTACTTGAGGTCGCTTTCGGCGACCTGGAGCATATGGGCGGCGATGGCGCGCGCTTTGGTGACGATCTTCTCCGTGGCGAGATGAAATGCAGAGCCTGCGAGGCTCGAGGAGCGCGAGCCGCCGGTGCCTTCGCCGAAGAACACCTCGTCGGTGTCGCCCTGGACGTAGTAGGCCTCGTTGGGATTGATGCCGAGCCGGTCGCAGACGAGCTGCTTGAACACGGTCTCGTGGCCCTGGCCCTGTGAATTCGAGCCTGAGAACAGCGTCACCGCGCCGGAGCGGTCGAAGCGCACCTCGGCGCCTTCGAGACTCGCCGCGCCCGCACGCTCGATGGTGTAGGACAGGCCGAGCCCGCGCAGCCGGCCGCGCTTGAGCGACTCTTCCTTGCGCGCCGGAAAGCCCTTCACGTCGGCCATCTTCAGCGCCATGTCCATGCTCTGCTCGAATTCGCCGCTGTCATAGGTGAAGGTGAGCCCGGTCTTGAACGGCATGGCGCTCGGCGGAATGAAGTTGCGCCGGCGCAGCTCGGTCGAGTCGATCTTCAGCTCGGCGGCGGCGAGTTCCACCATGCGCTCGATCACGAAGGCCGCCTCAGGACGCCCATTGCCGCGATAGGGGCGGATCGGATTGGTGTTGGTGAAAACCGCGGTCACATCGACGAAGATCGCCGGCGTGCGATAGACGCCGGCGAGCGTCCCGGCGTTGAGAAAGAAGGCCGGCATCGCCTGCTGCAGATAAGCGCCGATGGCGGCGATCGTCTTCACGCGGAATCCGAGAAAGACGCCGTCTTTGTCGAGCGCGAGCTCCGCCTCAGTGACATTGTCGCGCGCCTGTGCGTCGGAGAGGAACGACTCCGTGCGCGTCGAGATCCACTTCACCGGCCGGCCGGTGATCTTGGAGGCGAGCAGCACGAGCGGCGTTTCATTGAAGATCGGCGACTTCATGCCGAACGAGCCGCCGGTGTCGCCAGTGATGACGCGCACCTTGCTCTCCGCAACCTTCATCATCTTGGCGAGGTCGGCGCGCGTCGGGTGCGGCCGCTGCAACGCCGTGTAGATCGTGTAGCGGTCCTCTGCGGCGTGATAGTCGCCGACCGCGCCGCGCGGCTCCATCGTTGCCGCGGTGACGCGGTTGATGACGAACTTGCCCTTCACCACGTGCGCGGCACTGGCGAAGGCGGCGTCCGTCTTGGCCTTGTCGCCGATCAGCTCGACGAAGCAGATATTGTCCGGTGCATCCGCCCAGACGCGCGGGGCGTCGGGCTTGGCCGCGTCGGCCGTGGAGGTGACGGCGGGCAGCTCGTCGTAATCGACCGCGATCATCTCTGCTGCGTCGAGCGCCTGCGCCTGCGTCTCGGCGACCACGAAGGCGACATAGTCGCCAACCCAGCGCACATGCGTGTCAGCGAGGATCGGATAGCGCGGCTTGTACATCGGCGAACCGTCGCGGCGCTTGAGCCCGCCTGGCACCGGGATGTCGCTCCAGCCGGAGGCTTTCACATCGGCGGCGGTGAGCACGGCGAGCACGCCGGGGGCCGCTTTGGCGGCGCTGATGTCGAGTGCGTTGATCGTCGCGTGCGCATGTTGCGCGCGCAGCACCATGCCATAGGCCATGCCGGGCAGCTTGATGTCGTCCACGTAACGCCCGCCGCCCTGTATGAGCCGCGGATCCTCAAAGCGCGACACGCCTTGACCGATGGCGAATTCACCCATGATTGTTTCCAGTATTTTTGGAGACTAAGAACGGACCGCTCGTCCCCGCGAAAGCGGGGACCCAGCGAACAGATGCGCAGACTCGGACGGAAGGACTCTGGATTCCCGCTTGCGCGGGAGTGAGCGGATCGTGGATCGGCCGGGGCAAAACATGCGCGCTACGGCTTATTTTTCAACATCTGGGCGACCCGCGGCGCAAAGTATGTGAGCACGCCGTCGCAGCCGGCGCGCTTGAATGCGATCAGACTCTCGACCATGGCGCGCTCGCCATCGAGCCAGCCGTTCTGCGCCGCCGCCATGATCATCGCGTACTCGCCCGACACCTGATAGGCGAAAGTCGGCATGGCGAAGGTGTCCTTCACGCGCTGGACGATGTCGAGATAGGGCATGCCGGGCTTGACCATGATCATGTCGGCGCCTTGCTCGATGTCGAGCGCGACCTCGCGCAGCGCCTCGTTGGTATTGCCCGGGTCCATCTGATAGGTGCGCTTGTCGCCGGTGAGCGCCTTGGCTGAGCCGACCGCATCGCGGAACGGGCC
>DATARB010000095.1:0-10136 GCA_036264375.1 Pseudolabrys sp. | reverse complement strand
TCGGGGACACGCGCCCTGTCTATTTCACCGAAGCACGCATCGACAAAGTCGACAATCCGCGGCGGATCGACGTTGTGCGCGGACCCGGTGGCGAACCGCCCGAAGACATGCTGGCCTTATTGGATGACATAAACGCCACGGCCAGAATGGTGGTGGCGCTCTTCGCCCGTGATCCCGAACGACGCAAACAGTTTTTCGAAGGTCTCGACATCGCGACGACAAGTGGCCTCGTCGGTCCGCACAGCAGCGTGAGCGTGGGGCGCCGAAATCTCAATCAAGTGAAATCAAACCTCGTCGAAGAGTTTCCGGCTGCGCGAGACCGCCTGTGGACATCATATTTCATATCGTTGCTGATCATGCTGCTGATTTGTCTGCCGATCGGCGGCGCCATTTTCTACGCGTCCCTTAACGGGCACTGGAACGTACCGAAACCCGATGCCAAGGGAACCTTCGATGCCGTCGTGATCGGCGCTCTGGCGCTGTTCTGGATTCCCGTTGGCGCTGCCTTCGGCATCTTCCTCGAGTTCATCTTCAGCGTGGACCGGCAGATTCCGTTCGAAGGACTGTCGACGATCAATCCGGCCCGCTGGCGTCCCGGCCAGCAACTCATCAATATCGTCCTCACTGCTTGGGTCTTCGCCTTCGTGATGGCCGTCAACGCCTTTCAGATCGGCGTGATGGCTGTGCTGCTCAACGACTTCGCCAGCACGAAGCCTTACCTCTCGTTCCTGGTCGGCTTCATCACCGGCTTCGCATTTCCTTACGTGCGCGACATCCACTACAAGCTCAAGCCCACGGTGCGTGGGGCGGCTGCCCCCTGATCGGCGCGCCATTTCGAACCCGGTTCCGCTGGGACAGATCGCGGTTGATTTCCGCGGCATGCCGGTTTGGAATGCGCCCTTTCCTCGCCGGACGGGTCCCATGAAAACCAGCACCAGCCGCATCCTCACCACCCACACCGGCAGCCTGCCGCGCACGCAGAAGGTTGTCGAGATGCTGCTCGCCGACCAGCAGACGCCCGGCGCGCATCGCGGCGCATTGCATGCGTCCGTGCGCGAGGCGATCGCGCATGTGGTGAAGAAACAGGTCGAATGCGGCATCGACATCGTCAATGACGGCGAGCAGGGCCGCACCGATTATACGGTGCATGTCCTCGACCGCCTCACCGGATTCGAGGGCGAGAGCTCGCCGCCCATGGGTACCGGCGACGAGGAGTTTCCCGAGCTCGCCGCGCAGCTCAAGCAGTTCGCCTCGCCCTTCCAGCATCGTCCGACCTGCTCCGGCGACGTCGGCTGGAAGGACTGGGCGGCGGCGCAAGCCGACATCGACATGTCGAAGGAAGCCCTAAAGAACGCGAAGGCCGAGGACGTCTTCATGACGTCGCCCTCGCCCGGACAGATCGCGCGCTATCTCAAGAACAAGCACTACAAGACCGAGGAGGCCTACGTCTTCGCGCTCGCCGACGTGATGAAGCGCGAATACAAGGCGATCGTCGATGCCGGATTCATCCTGCAGCTCGATTGCCCGGATCTCGCGATGCTCCGCCACATGGTCTATCTCGACCTGCCGCTCGCCGAATTCCGCAAGATCATCGCCGTCAACGTCGCCGCGCTCAATCATGCGGTGGCGGACATCCCGGCCGACCGCATGCGCATGCATGTGTGCTGGGGCTCGACCATGGCGCCGCGCCACACCGACGTGCCGCTCAAGGACATTATCGATGTCGTGCTGTCGGCGAAGCCGATGGCCGTGTCCTTCCCCGCCGCCAATGCGCGCCACGAACACGAATGGAAGATCTGGCGCGAGGTGAAGCTGCCGGACGGCAAGGTGATCATCCCCGGCGTCATCGACTCCACCGTCAACACCGTCGAGCATCCGGAAGTGGTCGCCGACCGAATCCTGAATTTCGCCAATGTGGTGGGGCGCGAAAACGTCATCGCCGGCGTCGATTGCGGCTTCGGCACCTTTGCCGGCCGGGTGCAGGTGGACACGAAGATCGTGTGGATGAAGCTGGCCTCGCTGGCCGAAGGCGCCGCGCGGGCGTCGGATCAATTGTGGGCCAGGGCGGCGTAAGGGCGCGATAGCGCCGCGGCCTCTCTTCACCTCTCCCATAGGGAGAGGTCGACGCGCGAAGCGCGGCGGGTGAGGGGTTATCGCTTTCCGAGAGTCCGAGCCCCCCTCTCCCCAACCCTCTCCCCAACGAAGACAGGGAGCGCGCCGTGCAACGCGGCGATGCTGCCTTCCAATAACCCCTACCGCCCCGCCTTGTTGCCCCCGTGCCGGCGCAGAACGGTGGCCTCCAGCGCCGAAATGCCGAGGAACAGCACCGACGAGATCGCCGCCAGCACGACGATGGCCGTCATCACCAGGTTCATTTGAAAGATCTGACTGCCGTAGTTGATCAGATAGCCAAGTCCGGCCTTCGCCGCCTGGAATTCGCCGACGATGACGCCGACCAGCGCCAGGCCGATGTTCACTTTCAGCGCCGAGATCATGGTCGGCACGCTGCCCGGCAGCACGATCTTGGTCAGCACCTTGAAGCGCGAGGCGCCGAACAGGCGCACCAGCTTGATCTTGTCCGGATCGATCGCCTGGAAGCCGGTGTAGAGCATCAGGATGGTCACAAAGACGCTGATTGCGATGGCCATGGCGTAGATCGACGCCACATCGCCGAGCCAGATGAAGAAGATCGGTACCAGCGCGATCTTCGGCACCGCGTTCACCACCACGATGAACGGATCGAGCACCCGATAGAGATAAGGCGACCACCACAAAGCCACCGCGCAGAGCGTCCCCAGCACCATGCCGCCGACGAAGCCGACGATCGTTTCGGAGAACGTGGTCCAGGTGTGCGTCAGCAAGCTGCCGTCCTGCAGCATCGACATGAAGGTGCGCGCGACGGCCGACGGATAGCTGGTCAGCATCGGATTGATCCAGCCGGCGCGCGGCGCGACCTCCCACAGCACGAGCGTCGCGACGACGAGACCGATCTGCCAGAGCTGGATCGAGAACGCGCGCCGTCGCAGCGATTGCAGATAGGCGGTGTAGGCCTCGCTGCGCGGCACCGGCATCGTGACGCCCGGCTTGCCGGTCGTGTCGTGCGGAAGCTGCGCCGTCACGGCATCTTTACGCATGTCGTGCCTCCTATACCAAACTGGACGGCGTCAGCCGCTCGTCCCCGTGAAAGCGGGGACCCAGCGCAAGAGTGCCGATATTCCAATTGCCCCTGGATTCCCGCTTGCACGGGAATGAGCGGAGTATGTGGCGACCACACGAACATCTCTAATGCGTCTCGTGCAAATCGAGCTCGTCCCAGATCGTCTGGAAATAGCCGGCGAACTCGTTGCACTTGCGCGCCTCGAACGGCGTCGGACGCGTGTCACCGAAGCTCGGGAAGGCGATGCGGTGCTCGCACTTGATGCGTCCCGGACGCCGGCTCATGACGATGACGCGGTCGGCCATGCTGATGGCTTCGCCGATGTCGTGCGTGACCAGGATGATGGTCTTGTTCTCGTCACGCAGGATCGCAGCGATCTCGTCGGAGAGCGCCAGGCGCGTCTGATAGTCGAGCGCCGAGAATGGCTCGTCGAGCAGCAGGAGGTCCGGCTCGCAGCAGAGCGTGCGCGCCAGCGCCACACGCTGGCGCATGCCGCCGGACAATTGGCTCGGCAGCGCGTTGACGAACTCGGCCAAGCCATAGCGCGTCAGCAAATCGAGCGCGCGCTGCCGCGCCGCGCGCTTGTCGAGCTTGAGCAGCTCGGCGCCGATCAGGACATTGTCGAGGATCGTGCGCCAATCGAGCAGCGTGTCCTTCTGGAACATGTAGCCGACGCGCGGCGACGGCGCGGTCACCTCATTGCCATCGATGGCGATCGAACCGCGCGAGGGCTTGAGCAGCCCGGACACCAGCGACAAGAGCGTGCTCTTGCCGCAGCCGGACGAGCCGACGATGGCGACGAACTCGCCGCGCTGCACGGCGAGATTGATATTGGACAGCGCCAGCGTCTCGCGCTCGGGCGTGAAATAATTGAGCGTCACGCCGTGGATCGCCACCGCCGGTGTCGCCGAAGCCGTCTCCAGCATGGTCATCGCTCCTTCGCCCCCCGGCCTACTGCGTCGCCAGCTTCTTCTGCGCCTTCTCGGCGAAACTCGTGTCGACCAGCTTCTCGTAGGGCGCCACCTTGTCCGCCG
Organism: Pseudolabrys sp.; assembly: GCA_036264375.1. GTDB lineage: Bacteria > Pseudomonadota > Alphaproteobacteria > Rhizobiales > Xanthobacteraceae > Pseudolabrys. Next base: position 5,945 of record DATARB010000095.1, on the reverse strand, counting down.
GCAGCGTGCCGCCGCTCACCATGATCTCCTGCGCCTTCATCAGACCGTCCTTGTCAACCAGCGGATTGGTCGCCCAGATCGGGACGCCTTGCGCGCGGTAGCGATTGACCACGATCATGTTGTCGTCGACCGTCATGCCCGGGAAGAACGGCGCGACCGCCTCGGCGACGTCCTTCGCACTCGCGGTCTGCACCCAGGCCTGCGCGCGGGCGATGGCGTTGGTCCATTTCTGCGCGATGTCGCCATGCGCGGCGAGCCAGCTCTTCTTGGCGAAGAACAGGGTGTAGTCGGCGCGGCCGACCTGCTTGCCGATCGAGGCGACGAGGTGACCGTTGCCGGACAATTCCATCTTGGTCAGGTTCGGCTCGTTGAAAATGGCGAAATCGCCCTGCCCGGCGATCCAGGCCCCGTCGCGCGCTGTCTGGCCGATATTGGTGACGACGCCCTTGATCGTCGCGGGATCGACCTTGTGCAGCTTCATCGCGTATTCGAGATAAAGCTCCGGCGTGCTGCCCGGACGCCAGCCGATGATCTTTTTGCCGTTGAGCATCGACCAATCGAAATTGTCGATCTTCTTGCGCGAGGCGAGGAACAGTCCGTCCGTTGCGGTCAGCGCGCAGAAGATGATCGGCTTGTCGGGCGACTCGCCATTGTAGATGTAGATCGGCACTTCCGGCCCGGCCAGCGCGAAGTCCGCCTGGCCCGAGAGCACCAGCGCGCCTGCGCGATCGCCGCCATTGGCAGTCACCAGTTCGACGTCGAGCCCTTCGTCTTTGACGAAGCCCTTCGACAGCGCGACGTACATGGGAACATAAAATTGCGAGCGGACCACTTCCGCCATCTTCACCTTGATGAGCTCGGAGGCCTGGGCCGTGGCGAACGTTGCATTGGCGAGCAGCGCAATCCCTGCGGCCAACTTCAGCGCGGTCTTGAACATCAGTGCTGTCCCCTTGTGCACGCGGCAGACGCTGAGCGTTGCAACAGACGTGCCAAGCGCAAGAACTGCCACAAATTTCTCCAGGCAGGCACATAGCCCGGCAATGCCTCCGCTGGGGTCGCGCGAGGCGTCCGATACGCCTATCGTGTGGGCATTAGCGCCCACGGGCTAAGCACGTGTCGGTAATCTCGGTCGCCGGCTGCGATATTCAGTTTGATGTTCGCATGCGCCGCGCGTCATAATCGTGCGTGGGCGTGCCGGCGTGACTGGGCCGGTGCCCGGCATGAGAATTGCTCAGCTTAGCTATTCGGCACGCCTTACACCGCCAGCGTGCCCGCACAAACAGGCCGGCAAGCAATGCCCGCCGTGTGCCAATGGTCCGGGCGGACGCCAGGAGCTGCCGATGCATTCCTTTTCGATCCCTGCCGATCTCACCGACCGCGTGATCAAGCGCGCGGGGCGCGCGCATCCCTTCGACACGCTCGACGCGGCGAAGACCGCTTTCGTCGTCGTCGACATGCAGAATTACTTCGTGCATCCCGATTATCAGGGCGCGGTGCCGATGGCGCAGGAGATTGTGCCGCACATCAACCGTCTCGCCGCCGCGACGCGCGCGGCCGGCGGCCATGTGATCTGGATCAAGAACGCGACCAACGACACGCGCGAAAGCTGGTCGGTGTTCCACGATTGGCTGATGACGCCGGAACGGCGCGACCGCCGCTACGAGACGATGGACACCGGGCATGAAGGCCATGCGCTGTGGCCAAAGCTCGACGCGCGGGCGGAAGACGCGCAGATCGTCAAGAAACGCTTCAGTGCCTTCATCCAGGGCTCGTCGGACATCGTGCCCTATCTGCGCGGCCGCGGCATCGACACCGTGCTCATCGGCGGCACCGCCACCAATGTCTGCTGCGAAAGCTCCGCGCGCGACGCCATGATGCTGAACTTCAAGACGGTCATGGTGTCGGATGCCTGCGCGACCTACACCGACGAAGAACACGCCGCGACGCTGACGACGTTCTATTCGATCTTCGGCGACGTGCAGACCGTCGACGAGGCCATTACCTCGCTCGACCGCGGCAAGGCGGCGGCGGTGGCGTGAGTTAGCACCGCGCACAAACTCAATCCGTCCCCCTGAGGTGGCCGCGCATTCTAATGCGCAAGTCGGCTATCGCCGACTTGCGTGCGCGGCCCTCGAAGGGCGACGGCCGCTGACTCAGTGCCCGTCATCCTTCGAGGCTCGCGGAGCCTGTCATCGGGCCGCGCTTCGCGCGGACCCGTTGGCTCGCACCTTCAGGATGACGGATCAAGGCTGTCGAATCGTGTAAAAAAGTTTACCCCCTACCCCGCACTCCGCTCCAGCGTCGCCAAAATCTCGCGATGCAGATCGAAGAAGAACGAGTTCTCCGTATTGCGCGGCCGCGCGTCGCCGACGGCGATGACCAGTTTGATGCGGGCCGGCCGCCCGGTGAGCACGACAATGCGGTCGGCGAGAAACGCAGCCTCGAGCGTGTTGTGCGTCACCAATATTCCGCTCGGCGCATAATCGAGCCACAGCTCCTGCAGCAATAGCCTGAGCTTGCGCGCGGTCATCTCATCGAGCGCGCTGAATGGTTCGTCCAGCAGGACCGCATCGGGCTCAATGGCGAAGGCGCGCGCCAAGGCCACGCGCTGCCGCTGCCCGCCCGACAGCGCCAGCGGGTAGGCGCTCGCGTGCCGCGCCAGGCCAACCGCGGCCAGCATGGCGCGCGCCTTGGAGATGTCGCCGCGCGCCGCATTCACCGCGACGGCGATGTTGTCCGCCACCGTCAGCCAGTCGAACAATCGCGGCTGCTGGAAAACCATCCCCAGCCGCGGCCGGCCCCCGCCGGCGAATTGCACACGCCCGCTGTCCGGCTTCTCCAGGCCGGCGGCGAGATGCAGGATCGTGCTCTTGCCGATGCCGGACGAGCCGACGACCGCAACCAGCTCGCCCGGCGCAATGTCGAGCGAGAAATCGTCCAGCACCGTTTCGCGGTCGCCATTGGCGCGCACGAAGGTCTTGCTGACATGCTCGAAGCGCAGCGCAGCGCTCACACCGACGCTTTTTTCTTCCATCGCGTGACCCTCCGTTCAATGGTTTGGAAAACGCCGTATTCGATTCCCGCGACGACCACCGTGAAGGCGAGCGTCCAGGCCAGCACCGCGGCGACGTCCTGTGAGATGAAGGCGGAGTTGAGCGCGTAGCCGACGCCGGTCGAGAGGCCGAAGACCTCGACCAGCACGACGACCTTCCAGGCGAGCGAGAAGGCGAGCCGCATCCCACTCATCAGGAACGGAAGGATTGCCGGCAGCCACAGATAGCGCAGCCGCGCCCAAGCATTAAGGCGGTAGACATGCGCCGCCTCGATGAGCTGCGCATCGACGGCGTCGATGCCCTGCGCGATGGTGATGGCGAGCGCCGGCGCGACACCCAACGCAATCGCGACAACGGACGTCTTGAGGCTCAGACCGAACCAGATGACGCACAGCAGCGCCCACACCAGGCCCGGCACCGTCAGCCCGAGTAGCAAGGCCGGCTCGAAAAACGCGCGGGCAAAACGATTGCGTGCCGACGCAAGCCCTATCGCCAGCGCGATGACGAAGGCGATGGCGACGCCGCCGGCAATACGCCCGAGCGTCGTGCCGATCTGCAGCACGGCATCGCCGCTGCGCAGGATCGAACCCAGCGCTTCGACGATGGAGCGCAGGTCCGGAATGAGCGGGTTGTCCGCGCGCACGGCCATGAATTGCCACGCCGCCGCGAGCAGCACGCAGAACAGCACGCCGGGCAGCACGCGCGCCGAGATCCGACAGCCGGCGCGCATCGATGACACCACGTCGGCGCTTGCCGCCAGCGGCTTCCGTCCACAGGGCCATGCGTTGTTACCCCGTCACGATGATGCTGGCGTCGTAGACCGGCGTATCCGGCCGCTTCGGCAGGATGCCGGCCTTCACCGCCTCGTCGATCTGCCGGTCGATATTGGCGAAGACCGGCTTGCCCCAATCCACCGCATAAATATCGACGAGACGCTTCGGCAATAACTCGATCGCCGCGCGCTCGGTGTCCGGGATGCCGAATTCCTTGTGCAACTCGGAAAACCTCTTCGGGTTGGCGCGCAGGTTGCGATGGATGTCGACGAGCACATTGCCCAGCGCCGACAGCACCGGCCGGTTCTGCTGCGCCCAGGGCCGATGCGCCGCCAGCCCCACAAGGAACAGCGGCGCTGCGTCGTTTGTCGCCGCGTGCCAGAGATCGACGGTGCGGGCGATCTCGCGCGCGCCGCGCGCCACGAGCCGCGTCGCTGTTGGCTCGATGGTGATGACCGCGTCGGCATCGCCCCGCTCGAACAGCGCGATGTTCGCGGTCGGCGAGCCGAACACCAGCCTGGCGTCCTTCTTCAGGTCGATGCCGTTCAACAGCGCGGCGAGCCGCGCCTGCCGGAACGTGTCGCTCGCCTCGTTCAAGGTGGCGATGGTCTTGCCGACGAGATCCTTCGGCGTGCGGATGCCGCTGTTGTCACGCACGAGCCAGCGCCCGTGATTGTTCAGCGCCGGACCGACGATGGCGATGTCGCCGCCGCGCGGCGCGATCTCCGCCGCGCCGAGCGCGCCGTAGACCGCGACATTCGCCGCGCCGGTCGCGACCTGAAGCTGGACCTGCCCCGGCGTGCCGTTGACCCAGTCGATCTTCAGCCCGGGCGGCAGCGGAAACTCGCCGCTGTCGATGAGCGGGCGCCAGATCGCGCCCGCCGTACCCGGCCCCCCATCCGTCACACGGATGGGGGCCGGGTCCCCCGCTGCGGCCCCCGAGCCGGAAAACGTTGCGGACGTCACCGCGCCGGCAAAAGCCAGCGCGGCATCGCCGAGGAAGCCGCGCCGGCTGAGGCCTACCTCAACTCGCGACGAGCGTGGCATGGCTGTTCTTGCCGGCGGTGAGCTTCCAGGATTCCATCCACTCATAGGCGCTGTCGAACTTCTCCAACTCGTAGTTCTCGGCGGGAACGTAGTGAATGAATTGCTGGCCGAGCTCTTCGGGGCGCAAACGGCCTTTGGTGATCTTGACGATGTGATGCGCGTATTTTCCGAAGTCGGCCTTGATCAGGTCCACCGCCTCGTTCAGCGCGGTGAAATACGCCTGCCGCTGCTCGTTGGTGAACTTCGGATGGATCACCTCGGCGCCGCGATAGAAGGTCAGCGCGACGATGTGCCCGCCATCCTTGAGCGCGAGCGAGATGAACGGCTCCATCACCGTCGCCGCGCGGATCGCGCCGGATTTGACCTGATCGTAGCGGTGGCTCGGCTCACCGACGTGCACGGTCTTCACCGCGTCGCGGCCGATGGCGCCTTCGAGAAGCTGCAGCGTCGTATAGTGCGAGCCGGTGAAGTCGTTGATGCCGATCTCGACGCCGGCGATGTCGCGCGGAACCTGCAGCGTGTCGTCGAATGAAATGATCGCCTGCGCGGCGACGGCGGGACGCAGCGCCGCGATCTTGGCGCGCTCTTCCTTGCCGCGCTCGATGCGGTCGATGCCGCCCCATTCGCAGACGTTGTAGGTGTCGGCCTTGCCCTGCTCGTAGAGCGACTCTTTGAGACGATGCAGCGGCTGCTGCTCGTGCGGGTTCTTTTCGCGATCGCTGTAGCCGGCGGCGTAAGAGAGATTGACGCCGTGTTTGGCGAAGAGTCCTTCGTCCAGCGCGACGAGCACAGGGAGATCGAAGACGGGAGGATTGGGTGCAATACGAATATCGAACGACGATGATGCCATGACGCTTTCATCTCCATGACGCGCGCAATTGCGGGGGACAAACGTGGCGCGCGGTTCGATGAAAGCTACGCGAGGCGTGAACGGAATCAATAAAACGAGATTGCAATGTTCCTGGCGGAAAGAGAATGACGTGTCAGGATCGGTCGCCGCGACGAATTAAACGCTGTGCGATTTTCTCCGGACCGCGTTCCGCAGAATGAATCATCTAGCCTTGGAACTTGG
>DATARB010000035.1:0-1621 GCA_036264375.1 Pseudolabrys sp. | reverse complement strand
AAGTCGGTGGAGAAGCGCCTGCTCGGCGCCATTCATCTGCGTTTCGGCCTGCCGGCAAAACTGCCGGAGACGCTGCAGACGCTGATCAAAACGGCCGACCGCTGCGCCGCTTATCTCGAGGCAACGCGGCTCGCCGGTTTCGAGGAAGCCGAGGCACGCCAGTTTTTCGGGCAGCCGCCGAAATTTTCCGCCGCGACAGAGCGTGACTATCTGACGCCCTGGCCCGCCGGCACCGCGGAGACGCGGTTCCGCGAGCATGTCGAGAAGTTGTTACGCGGTTGACGCTTTGCAGATCGGCGCCGGCGGACTAGATAGAGGTATTCAAGGACATCGTTGCGCTCATGATCCACGTCTGCTCGCTTGCACGCCTCTACGCGACCGTCGATGAAACCGGCGCACGCCACATCGTCACGCTCTTGAGGATGACCGACCGCGTGCAGCGGCCGAGCCATATCCTGGCCGAAAACCATCTCGTGCTGGCGGTCGACGATATCGCCGCCCCCATGGACGGCTACACGGCGCCGGCCGAGGAGCACGTGAAGCGGCTGATCGATTTCGTCGGCTCATGGGACCGCGCCACGCCGATGGTGGTGCATTGCTTCGCCGGCATCAGCCGCTCGACGGCCGCCGCCTTCGTCACCGCTTGTGTGCTCAATCCGAAGCGTGACGAGCTGGAGATCGCGCAGGCGATCCGCAACGCCTCGCACACGGCACAGCCGAATGCCCGCATCGTCTCGATCGCGGACCGGCTGCTCAATCGCGACGGGCGCATGGTGCGCGCGGTGGAGACCATCGGCCCGGGCACCGCCGCGCTGGAAGGCACGCCTTTCCGTCTCGATCTCGCCTGACAGCTTGCTAAACTGCCCACTGTGCAAGCAACGGAGGGCGGCGTGACCGAGACACACTACGGCGTCGTGACGCCGGACATCCTCACCTCCTATGACGGCCTGGCCTTCCTCAAGGCCATCATCGGCGGCACGGTGCCCAACCCGCCGATCAGCGAGACGCTCGGCTTTCATCTGGCCGAGGTCGACAAAGGGCGCGCGGTGTTCGAGGGATTGCCACAGTATCGGCACTACAATCCGATCGGCACGGTGCATGCAGGCTTTGCCGCGACGCTGCTCGATTCCGCGGTCGGCTGCGCCATCTTCTCGACCTTGAGCAAAGGCGAGACCTGGACCACGCTGGAGATCAAGATCAATTTGGTGCGTCCATTGACCAAGGACACAGGTCCAGTGCGCGCCGAAGGCCGCATCTTGCATCGCGGCCGCACGATGGCGACGTCGGAGGGTGATTTAAAGGATCGCGCCGGCAAGCTCTACGCGCACGCCACGACGACGTGCATGATTTTTCCTGCGAAGGCGTAGTCGCTACACGTAGCCCGGATAACCGAAGCGAAATCCGGGGCGAAGCTTGCGCCTGTGAATCCTGGATTTCGCTACGCTCATCCAGGCTACAGCTTACAGCCTAATGATTATCCGCTGTCAGCGAGGGGCGCAGGCGCAGCGGCTCGGAGCGGCTTGACGCATGCGCGACCGCCGGGCGGCCGTGGTGCCGGGTGAATTCGCAATAAGCGAAGCCAAGCCCCGAAATCGAACCGCGGAAGCTGTTGTTGTCGATG
>DATARB010000011.1:0-1808 GCA_036264375.1 Pseudolabrys sp. | reverse complement strand
GACCCTGCAACCGGCAGCGCCAACGTCGCGCTTGTCGGCCTTCTGGCGAGTTTACGACCCGAGCGCGATATTTCGCTGCGCCTGCGAATCGCGCAAGGAATCGAGATGGGGCGCCCCAGCCTGCTCGAGGCCTCCGCCGAGAAGCGCGACGGCAAGGTGGTGCAGACGCGCATCGGCGGCCGGTGCGTCGCCGTCATGGCCGGCAAAATCGAGATCTGAAACTTGCCCTACGGTTGAAACCGCGAAACAATCCCGCCCGAACGGGGAGTTGTTTCAAATGATGCGCATCGCTGTTTTTCTCGCCTTTCTGTTGCTGTCTGCATCATCGGCGCTGGCGCAGACTAGAGACACGATCCAGAAGCTGAACGCCGAGTGGGCCACCGCCTTCACCAAAGGCGATGCGGCCCATCTGGCGGAGATGTATGCCCCGGACGCCTATGTGCTGCCGGCCGGCGCCGAGATGGCGAAAGGACGCAAGGCGATCGAGGCGTTCTGGCGCGGCGCGGCAAAACAGCTTGGCGATGCCAAGCTGACGACCGTCGATGTGCAGTCGCTCGGGCCCGGCGCCGCACGCGAGATCGGCACCTTCAGCTTCAGGACAAAGGCGCAGCCGCCGGAGCAAGTGACGGGCAAATACCTTGTCGTCTGGCGCAAGATGGGCGGGCAGTGGCAGCTCGCGGCCGACATCTGGAACATGAACAAATAGCCACGCCCCCTGCTCCCTTGTGTCATTCCGAGGAGCGCAGCGACGAAGCAATCCCCATCCGATTGAGCGCAGCCGGAAGGAGATTGCTTCGCTTCGCTCGCAATGACAGGCGGATGTAATCCGCTCTAAATTGCCCCGCGCACAGCGGAGGCAATCGATGGCCAAGACATATCGGGTCGCCGTCATCGCCGGCGACGGCATCGGGCGCGAAGTCGTGCCCGAGGGTATCAAGGCGTTGGAAGCGGCGGCGCGTCGTTATGGCTTTGCGCTCGACTGGCGCGAATTCGACTGGAGTTGTGAGACGTATGCGAAAACCGGCCGGATGATGCCGGAGGACGGGCTCGATCAGCTGCGTCCGTTCGATGCGGTGTTTCTCGGTGCCGTCGGCTATCCGGGAGTGCCCGATCATGTCTCGCTCTGGGGCTTGCTGATCCCGCTGCGCCGTCACTTTCAGCAATACATCAACCTGCGGCCGGTGCGTCTTCTCGCGGGCGTCGACTCGCCGTTGAAGGGCCGCGCGCCGGGCGACATCGATTTCTACGTCGTGCGCGAGAACAACGAGGGCGAGTATTCCTCGATCGGTGGCCGCCTCTACGAAGGCACCGAACATGAGATGGCGATGCAGCAGACGGTGTTCACCCGCCGCGGCTGCGACCGGGTCATGCGCTATGCCTTCGAGCTGGCGAAGACGCGCAAGAAACACGTCACCTCGGCGACAAAGTCGAACGGCATCATTCACACGATGCCATATTGGGACGAGCGCTTCGCCGCGGTTGCGAGGGATTATCCGGACGTCAAGACCGACCAATATCATATCGACATCCTGACGGCGCATTTCGTGCGCCATCACGATTGGTTCGACGTTGTGGTCGGGTCCAATTTGTTCGGCGACATCCTGTCCGATCTCGGTCCCGCCTGCGTCGGTTCGATTGGCATCGCGCCGTCAGGCAACATCAACCCCGAGCGCGAGTATCCTTCGATGTTCGAACCGGTGCACGGCTCGGCGCCGGACATCGCCGGGCGCGGCATCGCCAATCCGATCGGCCAGATCTGGTCGGGCGCGATGATGCTCGATCATTTCGGCGAGACCGCCGCCGCCGCG
>DATARB010000002.1:0-11127 GCA_036264375.1 Pseudolabrys sp. | reverse complement strand
GTGTGTGTTGCCCCGCCACATCGGTCTTCGTCACACAGGCATAAGGATCCGTTCGGCGGCGCGCCCCGCGCCGCACGTTGAAAACAGACCCCCCCAAGGTTGAGCGAAGCCGAAGCAACGGACGTCGTGTCCGAACGCTTTTGCGGAATTCCTGCGGTCTGAGCCGACGGGTTATTCCGCGCGGCAACCGCTAGAGCCGTTGTGTGAACGTTCCAAGACAAAAGTGTGGCCGCGGTCGGCGCGTCACGGATAATTATCGTTTTAATTCAAGTATTTACGATATGTGCCTAGACATTGTGCGAGGTCGCAATCTATCAACCTTGAGTGTGTGCGCGCGCGATTGAGCAAGGCATCGACAATGCTATTCTGCGCGTGTTCGCGACGGATCGAACATATCGATTGGGGGCACTAATGATTCGGTTGTCTATCGCTGCTGCGCTTGCGTCTGCATTGTTCTCGTCGGCCGCCATGGCCGACACGCTCATCGAGCGCGGCGACTATCTCGTCAACACCATCATGACCTGCGGCAACTGTCACACGCCGAAAGGTCCGGCCGGCGATATCGCCGACAAGGCTTTCTCGGGCGGGCTTTCGTGGGACGAGCCGCCGTTCAAGGTGACGGCGCCGAACATCACGCAGGACCCGGAGACGGGAATCGGCAAATGGAGCGACGCCGAGATCAAGACGCTTCTGCGCACCGGCGTGCGGCCGAACGGCGTGCCGATCGCGGCGGTGATGCCGACCGGCTTCTATCAGATCATGACCGAGCGCGATGTGGACGCTGTCATCGCCTATCTGCGCACGCTCAAGCCGATCAAGAACAAGGTGCCGGACCCGATCTATCATTTCGCCGCACCGCCGCAGACGCCGCCGGGCGGCGAGAAGCCCCACACCGAAGCGATGCTCAAGGATCAGCTGAAGAATGGCTTCTATCTGGCCACGATCGGGCATTGCATGGAGTGCCACACGGCGATGGGTCCGAAGGGGCACGACTTCGCCGCTGACTACGGCAGGGGTGGCATGGAGTTCCCCGGCCCCTGGGGCACGTCGGTCTCGCGCAACATCACCTCGAGCAAGGCCAAAGGCCTCGGCGAGTGGAGCGATGCCGAGATCAAACGCGCCGTCACCACCGGCGTCAGCAAGGACGGCAGCCATCTCAAGCCGCCGATGGGCTTTCACTATTACGCCCGCATGAAGGATAGCGATCTCGCGGACGTGATCGCCTATCTGCGGACTGTGCCCGCGAAGGAGTAGCTTTACTTGTCATCACTGGGCCGGCCCGAAGGGCCGAGTTCCGGTGATCCCGATCATGGAGGTACTGCGTCCCTAAGCGGGATGCCCGGCACAAGGCCGGGCATGACAGAGGTGGGTGTAAGAACGGGGAGACGGAGAGAACTCACCACCCCGTCAGCACGACTTTGCCGATGGATTTGCCGCTCTCGATCAACGCATGCGCCTGCTTGAGGTTGGCCGCGTTGATCGGGGTCAGCTCCTTGGCCATCGTCGTGATGATGAGCCCATCGTCGACCATCGCTGAAACATCATTGAGCAGCTTGTGCTGCGCAATCATATCCGGCGTGCTGTAGAGGGAGCGGGTGAACATCGTTTCCCAGTGCAGCGAGATGCTCTTGTACTTGAGCGGCATGACGTCGAGCGCCTTGGGATCGTCGATCAGGGCGAACCTGCCTTGCGGCGCGATCAGCGTCGGCATCGCCGGGAAGTGTTGATCGGTGCCAGTCAGGCTCGCCACGAGGGCCACATTGGCATGCCCGATCGCCTGGAGTTGCTCGGCCAAGGGCTTGCTGTGGTCGATGACGTGATGAGCGCCGAGCTTCTCGCACCAGGCCTTAGTCTCCGGGCGCGAGGCGGTGGCGATCACCGTCAGGCTGGTCAGCCGGCGCGCGATCTGGATCAGGATTGAGCCGACGCCGCCGGCGCCGCCCATGACCAGGAGCGCGCGATCGTCCGGACCCTTGCCCGGGACGACACCAAGGCGGTCGAACAGGAGCTCCCAGGCGGTGATGCTGGTCAGCGGCAAGGCCGCGGCCTGGGCGAAGGAGAGCGACTTCGGCTTCTTCCCGACGATGCGCTCGTCCACCAGGTGGAATTCCGAATTGGTGCCCGCGCGGGTGATCGAGCCGGCGTAGAAGACCTCGTCGCCCGGCTTGAACAAGCTCACCTCGGGGCCGACAGCATCGACCACGCCGGCGGCGTCATAGCCGAGGACCTTCGCCGGCTCGCCCGCGTTGGGGCCCCCGCGCATCCGCACTTTGGTGTCGATCGGATTGACCGACACCGCGCGCACCGACACGCGCAAGTCCCGTCCGGCGGGCGCCGGGGTCTCGGCGGTGACGTCGATCAGCGCCTCCGCCTCGCTAATGGGCAAAGATTTGAGATATCCAACGGCTTTCATAGGGAGCTCCAAAGGGAAGATGGCCCACATGTCGCCATCGGACCTGGAGTTGCAAGTGCGGCGCGGCCAGCGTCAGACGCGGAAATTGGTAGTATGACCGGGAATCGAGGGCTTCCGGCGGCATTTTGATGCCTTCAATCGGCCCAGGGTTCGGCCTATATCCGCGGCACTTTCAGGAGAATCGCAATGGCTTTGAAATCGCGGATTGTGGGGAGAAATCTGGTGCTGTGCGGGGCGGTTGTGTTGGGGCTGATGCCGGGCGCGGTACCGGCCCAGGAGCGGCGCGTGCCGGCGCCGGGCGAAATACGCCTGTCCTATGCGCCGATCGTCCAGCATGTCGCCCCGGCGGTGGTCAACGTCTACGCCGCCAAGGTGGTGCAGAACCGCAACCCGCTGTTCGACGACCCGATCTTTCGCCGCTTCTTCGGCGTCCCGGGTGACGCCGGCAATCAGGTGCAGCGCTCGCTCGGCTCCGGCGTCATCGTCGATCCGTCCGGCCTGGTTGTGACCAACGTCCACGTCATCGACGGCGCCGACGACATCAAGGTCTCGCTCGCCGACAAGCGCGAGTTCGAGGCGACTGTCGTGCTCAAGGACCCGCGCTCCGATCTCGCCGTGCTGCGCATCAAGGACGGACACGAGCGCTTCCCCGTGCTCGACTTCGCCGATTCCGACGCGCTCGAGGTCGGTGACGTCGTGCTCGCCATCGGCAATCCCTTCGGCGTCGGGCAGACGGTGACGCAAGGCATCGTCTCGGCGCTGGCGCGCACGCAGGTCGGCGTCAGCGACTACCAGTTCTTCATTCAGACCGACGCGGCGATCAATCCAGGCAATTCCGGCGGCGCGCTGGTCGATATGTCCGGCAAGCTGATCGGCATCAACTCGGCGATCTTCTCGCGCTCGGGCGGCTCGCAGGGCGTCGGCTTCGCCATCCCCGCCAACATGGTGCGCGTGGTGGTCGCCTCGGCCAAGAGCGGCGGCGGCGCCGTCAAGCGTCCCTGGCTCGGCGCCAAGCTGCAGGCGGTCACGCCCGACATCGCCGACAGCCTCGGCCTCAAGCGGCCCGTCGGCGCGCTCATCGCCAACGTGCAGGCGAACAGCCCGGCCGCGCGGGCCGGGCTCAAAGCCGGCGATCTCATCGTGTCGGTGGACGGCCAGCCGGTCGACGATCCCAACGCCTTCGACTACCGCTTCGCCACCCAGCCGCTCGGCGGCAATGCCAAGCTCGGCATCCAGCGCGGCGGCAGCGATCTCAAGGTCGCGGTCGCCTTGCAGACCGCGCCGGAGACGCCGCGCGACGAGATCACTATCAAGGCGCGCTCGCCCTTCTTCGGCGCCAAAGTCGCGAACATCTCCCCAGCGCTCGCCGAAGAACTGCAACTGCAGAACGTCGACAGCGGCGTCGCCATCCTCGATGTCGACAACGGCTCTTACGCGAGCAATCTCGGGTTCCAGCGCGGCGACGTGATCCAGGAGGTGAACGGCGAGCGCATTGCCAAGACCGCCGATCTCGCGCGCGTGAGCGAAGCCGGAAGCCGCACCTGGCGCATCGTCATCCTGCGCGGCGGGCAGAAGATATCGGTGGTGTTCGGGGGATGAGCGCGACGATGCACGGCCTTCTTCCCGTCACCCTGAGGTGCGAGCGCAGCGAGCCTCGAAGGGTGACGGGCCGTGCGTTTACCGATGGGCCGCCATCCTTCGAGGCCCGGCTTCGCCGGGCACCTCAGGATGACGGCGAGGATGTGCTTTGATGGCCACCCGCCCCAAGAACCCGGGCCCAACTCTGTTCGCCGCCGCCGGCCTCGACAAGGACGCGCCGCGTCCGCTCGCCGACAGACTGCGCCCCTCGAGGCTGGACGAGGTGGAGGGGCAGGACCATCTGCTCGGTCCCGACGGTGCGCTCACGCGCATGCTGGAGACGCGCTCGCTCGGCTCGCTGGTGTTCTGGGGACCGCCCGGCACCGGCAAGACCACGGTGGCGCGGCTCTTGGCGCAGGCCACCGATCTGCACTTCGAACAGATCTCGGCGATCTTCACCGGCGTCGCCGACCTGAAGAGAGTCTTCGAGGAGGCGCGCCGCCGCCGCGAGATGGGGCAGGGCACGCTGTTGTTCGTGGACGAGATCCACCGCTTCAACCGCGCGCAACAGGACTCGTTCTTGCCGGTGATGGAAGACGGCACCATCGTGCTGGTCGGCGCCACCACCGAGAACCCGTCCTTCGAGCTCAACGCGCCGTTGCTCTCTCGCGCGCGCGTGCTGGTGTTCCGTTCGCTCACCCCCGAGGCGATCGAGAAGCTGCTCGCCCGCGCCGAGGAGATCGAAGGCAGGCCGCTGCCGCTCGACGCGCAGGCGCGCGAGGCGCTCATCGGCATGGCCGACGGCGACGGCCGCGCCTCGCTCACGCTGGCGGAAGAAGTCTGGCGCGCCGCGCGCAAAGACGAGATATTCTCGTCCGCCAAGCTGCAGGAGATCGTGCAGCGCCGCGCGCCGATCTACGATAAGGCGCAGGACGGCCACTACAATCTCATCTCGGCCTTGCACAAGTCGGTGCGCGGCTCCGATCCCGACGCCGCGCTTTATTACCTCGCGCGCATGCTCGATGCCGGCGAGCCGCCGCTTTACATCGCGCGCCGCGTCGTGCGCATGGCGATTGAGGACATCGGGCTGGCCGATCCGCAGGCGCTGGTCATCGCCAACGCCGCCAAGGACGCCTTTGATTTTCTCGGGAGTCCCGAGGGCGAGCTCGCTATCGCCCAGGCCGTGCTCTACGTCGCCACCGCGCCGAAATCGAACGCCGGCTACACCGCCTACGGCGCCGCCAAGCAGGTTGCCAAACAGGCCGGTTCGCTGCTGCCGCCGAAGCACATCCTCAACGCGCCGACCAATCTGATGAAGGACGAGGGCTACGGCCGCGGCTACGCCTACGATCACGATCAGGAAGACGCCTTCTCCGGCCAGAATTATTTCCCCGACGCGTTGCCGCGCCAGCAGTTCTACAATCCGGTGGAGCGGGGATTCGAGCGCGAGATCAGGAAGCGCCTGGAGTATTGGGCGAAGCTGCGCAAGGAGCGGGGCGGGGAATGAGTTTTGGCGCGAGGGGCCGTCACCCTGAGGTGCGAGCGAAGCGAGCCTCGAAGGGTGACGGATGGATGCCGAGGTTGTGGCCAATCGTATTGGCCTCTGTTGCGGCAATAACGACCACGCCGATCGACGCTGCAGAGACCGTCACCGGACGCTGGGCCGTCGATCCGGCCTCCTGCTCGGGCTTCAGCCTCTCGGCCGAGACCATGCCGCTCGTGGTCACCGACTATGCCGTGCGGTGGCGTGGCGACGCCTGCCGCATCGCGCGCATGTACAAGACCGGCGAAGACGTCCATATCCAGGCGCTGTGCTGGGGCGAAAGCGGCGAGCGCTCGGTGCCGGTGTCGCTGCGGCCCCATGCCGGCAAGCTCGAACTGCGCTGGGATCGCGTCGTCTCCGGCCATCTGAGGCGGTGCGAGTGAAGCTCGCTTGGATTAGCCGCATTCGGGCCGTATATTCGCTCCTGCGGAGATCGCATGAACAAGCGACTCGAAGAAGCCCTCGCTAGAGTTTATGAGCTGCCTGAGGATCGACAGGAGGCGGCCGCTCTGCTTCTTCTCGCCTTTTTGGAAGACCGCGACCCTTGGCTCGAGTTGACGCCTGAACAGATGGCAATAGTCGAGGCGCGCGCGGATGATCCAGGCGACTACGCGACACCGGAAGAGGTCGAAGCTTTTTTTGCCAAGTTCAAGACATGAAATCCCCGCGGAATGCCGCGATACATTGAGGTCCTTCGTGAATAATCGAGACAATCGTGGCCGGTAACAAAGGCGGTCCCCGTCCGCCGGGCGGCGGCAAGCAGAGGCCCGGCGCGCGCAATGCGGATCGTCCTCACGGGCGCGCGGGACGCCCAGGGCGCCAAAGCCGTGACGACGACCGCAAGTCGTCCCGCTTCGGCAAAGGCGAGGGCCGCTCCGGCAGTCGCGGCAACAGTCACGTAAAGAGCCGCGGGAAGAGCGCCAAGCGCGACCCGCGCACCGACGACGCAAACCCGCTGCGCGGGGTGGGGCCGCGCGCCCCGAAGGGCGACGGCAGCCGCGCCCGTTTCCATCCCATCCGCGACCAACAGGGCCAGCGCCCCCAGCGCCCGACGCGCTCCGGGAGCCGTTCGGAGCGCTCCGAGAGCCCGCGCCGGGTCTTCGAACCCGCGCCGCCGCCGCCGTCGCGCGAGGATGCGGCCAAGCCGTCGTCGTTCTCTGCGTCGGTGCAGACCCTCATGGTGTCGGCGGACGAAGACGGCATGCGCGTCGACCGCTTCTTTGAAGCCCGTTTCCCGGGGCTCTCGTTCGGTCACATCCAGCGCATCATCCGCAAAGGCGAAGTGCGCGTGAACAGCCGCCGCACCGAGCCGAAGGCGCGGCTTGCGGCGGGGCAGGCGGTGCGCGTGCCGCCGCTGCAACTCGAGGCGCCGGCGCCGCGCGACGACGCGCCGCAGGCGCAGCAGGACCGCGCCTTCATCAAGTCGATCACGCTCTACGAAGACGACGACGTGATGGTGCTCAACAAGCCGATGGGCCTCGCCGTGCAGGGTGGCTCCGGAACGACGCACCATCTCGACGGCATGCTCGGCGCACTTCGCGGTCCCGGCGTCGATGCGCAGCGTCCGCGTCTGGTGCATCGCCTCGACAAGGATACCGCCGGCTGTTTGCTGGTCGCCAAGACGCGCTTTGCCGCCGCCGCGCTCGCCAAGACCTTCCGCTCGCGCTCGGCGCGCAAGATCTATTGGGCGCTGGTCGCCGGCGTGCCGAAGCCGCGCCAGGGGCGCATCTCGACATACCTCGCCAAACAGGAAGTCGAAGAAGACTCATTCATGCGCATCGCCAAGCACGGCGAGAAGGATGCGGTGCACGCCGTTACCTATTACGCGGTGGTCGAGACCTCGGCGCAGAAACTCGCATGGATTTCTCTCAAGCCGGTAACCGGGCGCACGCATCAATTGCGCGCGCACATGGCGCATGTCGGCAATCCGATCCTCGGCGATCCGAAATACTTCAACATCGAAAACTGGGAGCTGCCTGGCGGCATCCAGAACAAGCTGCATCTGCTCGCCCGCCGTATTGCGGTGCCGCATCCGCGCGGCGGCGTGATCGACGTGTCGGCGCCGTTGCCGCCGCACATGGAGCAGAGCTGGAACCTGCTCGGCCTCGACGCCAAACGTTACGATCCGATCGAGGATGCGCCCGAGGAGGAGTAACGCTTTTGTGGGGGCTGTTCCTCTCGATCCGAAGGCCGGGAAGGGCCATATGATCGATAACGGCCGGAATACACCGGCCGTCGAACAGGTTGAATCCCCATGCGCCGCTTTGTCACACTTCCTGCTGCGCTGATGCTTGCATTGATGGCCGCTGGGACCATTGCGCCGGCTCATGCGCAATCCGCCAACGATCCTTATCGCATCATGCCGATGCCGTCTCCGCTCGTGCAGCCGCAGCCGACGACTCCATGGATTCCGCCGCCGCTCAAATCGGATCCGAGCCTGACCAATACGAGGCTTCCGCCGCCACCGACCACCGTGCCGAGCCTTCGCTCGATGAACGCGCCGCCGCCGATCTACGTGCCGGACACGGGCCAGTCGCTGCCGAACGAGCCCACCATCTCGGGCTCCGGTCCGGGGGGCAAGGAGACCTACCAGGATCGCGCCGTGCGTTGCGCCGACCAGGCGGGGAATTACGGTGCCCTCGCCGGTGACCGCAGCACGTATATCGGAATGTGCATCAACCAGTAGCGCCGCGTGGCGCCGATGTGTCCCGGCTGCCGCGCAGCGTGACGCGGTGCGCTGCAGATCGCCGACCTGAAACAAATTCTCGAATTTGCCACGGTTGCCGATCGCGGCGCACCGCTCTGCGCCGTGTCCGGATGTACCCCGCTCAGATCTCCTCCATCACCTGGGCGTAGGAGATGAGCGCGAACAGCGCGGTGCCCCCGACCATGTTGCCAAGCAGCACCGGCGCCAGGAATTGCGCGAGCATGCGCCACCATTCCCAGTCGCCGGCGAGTACCAGCATATAGGCCTCCATGCTGCCGGCGACGACGTGCGTAAAGCCGCCGACCGCGATCAGATAAGTCATCAGCGTGATCACCGCGAACTTGGCGCTTTCGGCGGCCGGGATCATCCAGACCATGGCGGCGATGAGAAAGCCCGAGGAGATGCCGCGGAAGAACATCTCCCACCAGCCGACGCCGACGAGGCCGTTGCGGCTGACCTCGAGCATGCCGTTGAATAGTTCGGGCGGGATGACCGGAAAGTAAGTGGCGAACAGCGCCGCGAACAAAGTGCCGGCGAGGTTGGCCACCAGCACGATCGCCCATAGCCGCGCCATGCGCCAGATGTTCTGTGGGGTCAAATCTTTGAACACCGGAAGCACCACCGTGATGGTGCTCTCCGTGAACAGTTGCTGGCGTCCGAGGATCACCATCAGGAAGCCGACGCAATAGCCGAAGCTCGCCACCAGCGGCCGCCACGGCGTGTCCGGCAGATGTGTTTCCAGAATTGCCTGCGCCAGCAGAGAAAAGCCGATCGAGAGGCCGGCCGCGACCCCCGACCACCACAGTGAGGTCGCGGGCCGCTTCATCTCTTCGTCGCCCAGGCGCCGCACCACCTCGTAGATCACCGGCGTGCGCGGCGTCGACATGTCCTCGACGCTCTCGACTTCCTGCGCACTGATGCCTTTGGAGCGGCTATTCCTGCCGGAGGGCGGCTTTTCTTTCTGATCGCGGGAGGCGGGGTGGCTGGCCATCACGACTGAACGCCGGCGCGCGGACGCGGTTCCGGCATGGGAACTTTGGCCGCAGGCCTGCCAGGGCTTGACAGGCAACTAAACGGTTGCCTATTGTCCTTCATGGATGCGGTGTTCAGAGCCTTGGCCGATGCAAGCCGCAGGGAGTTGCTCGACCGCCTGCGCGCTGACAACGGCCAGACCTTGGGCCAGCTCTGCGAGCGCCTGGACATGACGCGCCAGGCGGTCAGCAAGCATCTGGCGATCCTGGAGGAGGCGAACCTGGTCGCGACCATCAAGCGCGGCCGCGAGAAGCTGCACTACCTCAACCCGGTGCCGATCCACGAGATCGCCGAACGCTGGATCGGCAAGTTCGAGCGCGGCCGTCTTCAGGCCCTCAGCGACATGAAAAAGGCGTTGGAGCAGTCCGATGAATAAACCGAGCTTCATTTACGTCACCTATATCCGCAGCACGCCCGAGAAAGTGTGGGCGGCGCTGACTGATCCGCAAACGATCAAAAAATACTGGTTCGGCATGACGGCCGACTGCGACTTCAAGTCCGGTTCGCCCTGGGCACTCAAGTTCGGCGACGGCCGCGTCGCTGACACCGGCGAGATCCTGGAATCCGACCCGCCGCGCCGCCTGGTCATCCGCTGGCGCAACGAGTTCAAGCCGGAGCTGAAGGTTGAAGGCTATTCGCGCTGCACGATGCAGGTTGAGATGGCCGACTATTATCCCGACTTTGGCGGCAAGGCGGCCAAGCTCACCATCCACCACGAGATCGAGAGCGAGGATGGCAAGTTCATCGAGGCCGTGTCCGGCGGCTGGCCGAAAGTCATCTCCAATCTCAAGTCTCTGCTCGAGACCGGCGACGTCGCCTTTGCGGCATAGCCGACTCCGTCAGCAAACAATCAACAAGGATCATCGGCGAGCATGCCTGACATCATGCATACTTTGAAAATCCAGACGCTGCCCGATCGCGCCTATCAGGCGATCACCACGGCAGAGGGGATTCGAAACTGGTGGACCCGCGACGCTTCGCTCGATCCGGAGGTCGGCGGCTGCGGCGAATTCGGCTTCTACGATCGTCGCTTAGTGGTCAAGGTGTTGATCGACGAGCTTGAACCGCAGGCACGCGTGAAATGGCGGGTCACCAATTCAGCGTGGCCGGGCAATGTCGTCGAATTTGAACTGAAGCCTGAGTCCAAGCACACGCGCCTCACGTTCGTTCACCGTGGCTTCGCAGAAGCCGATCAGCGGTACGCGAGTGCGACGACGCGCTGGGGCTCTTATCTCTTGAGCCTGAAACAGTACCTGGAAACTGGAAAGGGCGCGCCAAATCCGGACGACATTGACCTCTAGGGTGTGAAGGAGTTGCCCGATATGAGCGCAAACAAGCCGAAATTTGTCTACGTCGTTTACATCGCCACGTCGCCGGAGAAAGTCTGGCAGGCACTGACCAATCCCGACGTCAGCGAGAAATACTGGTTTGGCTATCGGGTGCAGGCCGACGGGAAGGCGGGCGAGCGCATGACCGCCATCAATCCGGCCGGACGCCTCGCGCACGACGATCCGATCATCGAGAGCGATCCGCCGCGTCGCCTCGTCTACGGCTGGCAACCGCTCTACGAACACATGCCGCAGGAGCGGCCCTCGCGCGTGACCTTCGAGCTCGAGCCGTTCAAGGGCCAGACGCGGCTCACCGTGACGCACGACGAGTTTGACGAAGGCAGCAAGATCTTCGGCATGATCAGCAAAGGCTGGCCGGCCGTGCTGTCGAGCTTGAAGAGCTTCCTCGAAACCGGGAAGGGACTGCAGCCGGCCTGGAGCGAGGAGGACCGCACGCGGCTCGCCGAAGCGGAGGAGAACGGATGATCGATACCGCCAAATTCAAGCCGAACACGGTCTACGTCCT
>DATARB010000365.1:0-21894 GCA_036264375.1 Pseudolabrys sp. | reverse complement strand
ACGGTGTACACCGACGTCGGCTGCACGCTGCTCGACGGCGGCACCTGCCGCTGCCGCGACTACAAGAACCGGCAGAAGAAGGTGTCGGACTGCGTGCGGCTGACCTGGCGCAACGTGAAGCGGCTGACCTGGCTGCCGCCGACCTGCGGCTATCGCCTGGTGGCGGAGGGGCGCGACCTCGCCTGGTGGCACCCGCTGGTGTCGGGCACGCCGGAGACGGTGCACAGCGCGGGCATCTCGGTGCGCGGACGTGTGAGCGCCAGCGAGGACGACGTGCCGGACGAAAAGCTCGAGGAGTACATCGTCAGCTGGCCGGGCAAGTGGCCGAAGGGCGCGCGCGGGAAAGTGGCGCCGGTGAAGGAAAGTGTGGCGGTGGGGAAGGTGGCGAAGGGGAAGTGAGGGCGGAGTCAGCCGGACCGCAATCGGCAACTGCCGCGGTTCGCGTTCGAGACTGAGTTGGAACGATTGAAGGCGGCCTAATTGATTTAGGACTAAAAGCTTGGCACCGTCACGCAGCTCCGCTACGCCTGTTGCATCCTCCACAACTTCATCCGTGACCCATGACGCCCCGCATGTCCGTGCGCGCGCGTGCGCAAGAGGTTTATCGCAAGCTAGCGGCGGCGCGGGCCGACGCGGCGCGAGCGAGCGGCTCGGCGCCCCCCACCCCCGACCTCCCCCGTTTGCTGCGCAAACGGGGGGAGGGGAGTCGCCCGCCGCGTCCGCTGCCGCAACCAACCTCACCGTGCGCATCCGCGCGCTGTATGAGGACTCCGCCGTGCCGGTGCGCGAGATCGCGCGGCTCGCGGGCGTCGGCGAGCGCACACTTTATAAGTATGTCGAGAAGCACAATTGGAAGCGGCGCTACCGCTCTCTCGCGCGCGGCGCGGAGGTGGCCGGAGCGAGTCGCGGGTGGCACCGGCAACGCAGGGAAGGCGTCGCGCCGGTGAAGGGCGCCGGCGGGCGCTTCATCCGCCGCGCCGACAAAGACAAGCCGTTCGCCACCGGCCTCAAGGCTCTCGATCCGGCCGGCCGTGCGCGCGCGCTCGCGGATTGCGCGGCGGCCGAGCCGCTGTCGCGCGCCGCGCAGGCGCGGGCGCAAGAGGAGATGCGCTTCGAGGAGCGCCTGCGCGCCATGGCCGAGGTCAATCGCGCCGTCGCCGAACTCAAGCGCTATCGCGAGCGCTGTGCCGAGGACCGTGCCGCGCAGCGTCCGCCCGGGCCCAATGACGCGCGGCTGGAGCGTGCGCTCGAACTCGCGGTGCGGGCGGCGACGGAGTGGTGGGTGTCGTTGCAGTGATCGTGGCGCGTGTCCCGGGCGCGGCGTTTTGTGCCTCGGATCTGCGGTGCACTGCTTCGCTTGCGCTCGCACTGAACCGCGTCCGGGGCACAGCGCCATCGCACCGCGCCCGGGGCACGCCGCACACCCCCCCGCATAGCGGCTCCGCGCCGAGGGGCCTTGCTAAGCAGGCTTAAGATCGGCATCTAAACAGCGCGCCGGATTTTCACCGAAACCGATTTCGATCCTGGGAGGTTGCTCCCGGGATCGTGCTGTTGTTGGGTGCGTTCCTTCGGGCGATCCCGCGCGCGCCTCCGGTATGTTCGTTCAGCCGCCGGCGCGTCCGCCACAAGACCACCACGCCGTATCCATAACCCAATGCCTCCGACCGAGCCCGCCCGCCGCAAGACCGGCAACAAGACCGGCAAGTCCAAGCGCGACGCGCACAAGGCGCCGCACGCGCAGGGCGCGACCGGCGTCGCCGTGCAGCACGACCCGCCGCGCGCGCTCGAGCATCGCGAGATCCGCACCATCATGATCGGCATCATGCTGGCGATGTTTCTCGGCGCGCTCGATCAGACCATCGTCGCCACCGCGCTGCCGACCATCGGGCGCACGTTCGGCAACCTCAACGATCTATCCTGGGTGGTGACAGCCTACCTGCTCACCGCCACGGCGGTGACGCCGCTCTACGGCAAGCTCTCCGACATCCACGGCCGCCGCAGCATCATGCTGACGGCGATCGCGATCTTCATCGCCGGCTCGGTCGCCTGCGCGCTGGCCGACAGCATGACGGCGCTGGTTTTGGCGCGCGCGCTGCAGGGACTTGGCGGCGGCGGGCTGATCGCGCTGGCGCAGACCATCATCGCCGATGCGGTGAGCCCGCGCGAGCGCGGGCGCTATCAGGGCTACATCTCCGCGGTGTTCGCCTGCTCGTCGGTCGGCGGCCCGGTGCTCGGCGGCCTGCTCACCGAGCACCTGAGCTGGTCGTACATCTTCTGGGTCAACGTGCCGCTGGGATTTGCGGCGCTCGGCATGACGTCGAGCGCGCTGCGGCTCATTCCGTTTCGTCCGCGCAAGCACCGGCTCGACCTGATCGGCGCGGGACTGATGATGGCGGCGTCGGTGGCGCTGCTGCTCGGCCTGTCGTGGGGCGGCGCGCGCTTCGCCTGGATCTCGCCGCAGATCGGCGCGCTGTTCGCGTGCTCCGCCGCGCTGTGGGGCCTGTTCACCTGGCGGCTGGTGGCGACGGCGGAGCCGTTCCTGCCGCTCTCGGTGCTCGGCAATTCTGTGGTGCGCTCGGCGGCGCTGGCGGGCTCATGCTGCATGGGCACGATGGTCGGCATGACCATCTTCGTGCCGCTCTATTTCGACGTGGTGCTGCATCTCTCGGCGGGAGAGTCGGGGCTGGCGCTGATCCCGCTGATGTTCGCTACCGTGATGTGGTCGACCATCACCGGCCGGCTGATGGTGCACATGCAGCGCTACAAGCGCGTGCCTTATGTCGGCCTGACGCTGGCGATCGTGTCGCTGGCGGCGCTGGCGATCTGGCCGGCGTCGCTGCCGACGTGGGGCGTGCTGGTGCTGCTCTTCATCGTCGGCTCGGGGCTCGGCTCGCTGTTTCCGATCTCGACCGTCTGCCTGCAGAACGCCGTGCCGCATGCGCAAATGGGCATCGCCACCGGAGCGGCCAATTTCTTCCGCGCGTTGTTCTCGGCGCTGGTGGTGGCGGTGCTCGGCGCCATCGTGCTCGGCGGTCTCGGCGGCACGGCCGGCGCCTCGATGGAGACGCTGATGCGCGCGGCCTCCGCGCACGAACTCGCCAACGCGTTCCGGTTCGTGTTCATCGCCTGCGCGCTGGTGGTCGCCTTCGGCATGGCCTTCACCATCGCGTTGGAAGAGCGGCCGCTCAAAGGCCCGTCCAATCCCAACGCCGGCGAGCCCACGGGCCCGGCGACGCCGATCCCCGATCTGCACTAACGAAAAGCGCCAACGAAAAACCCCGGACGAGCGGGCCGGGGCTTTCGTCATTCCGATCGCGGCCGAGTTGGCCGCGCGGTCTTAGTAGTTCTCGTCCGCGTTCGGTGAAGAGAAGCCGAAGGAACGGGCGTAGGAGTCGCCGCCCATGCTTTCCGCACGCGCGCTCTCGCCGCGCCAGTGGCCGGCCTGCGCCTGCGGAGCGTAGCCAAAGGAGCGCGCGTACGAATCGCCGCCCATGTGCTCGGCCTGCGGCGCGTTCATCACGTTGGCGTCGCCGAATTCCGGAGTGTAAGACTGAGCCAGCGCGGGCGTCGCAATCATCGCCGCAAAAGCCGCACTGATGAGAAGTTTTTTCATTGGTCCTGTCCTTGCTGTTTTTTGCGACAATTCGTCGCGCGTGATTAGTAGTTTTCGTCCTGGTAGGGCGCGGTCTCGTACTGCTCCTTGGTCGGAGAGTTCCAGCGGCGGGTGTGGTGCGCGCGAGCATGAATCGAGCGCGTGCCGGGTTCATAGGCGTAAGCGCCGTAGCCGGCCGCGCCGTCGGTCCGCTCGGCTTGCGGCACGTTGAGAACATTGCCGCTGCCGAAATCCGAGAAGTACGACTGGGCAAAAGCCGGTGTCGCGATCATTGCGACGAAAGCCGTACTCAATAAAAGTTTCTTCATAGCCTGTGTCCTTATCTTTTTGGTGGATGTTCCGGCGGCGTGTGCCGCCAAGCATAACGGCCGTCCGTCGCCATGCCCGTGAGATGGGAACGATGGCCTGAACCCGCTTGCTCGGAATTGCCCGTTTGTATGTGTGCTTGCGAATTTCGCGAGCGGTCAGATTACAGCGATGTAATCCGGCTCTGATTACGGCGGTGTAATCCGGCTCTGATTACAGCGATTTAATCTCGCTCAACAAATCGTGTGTGCGCGTTACGCATGCACGTATCACCGGTGCACACCTCACGGAGGCGTGTGTTGTGTGTGTCCTGAGGTAAGTCGATATCCGCAGTGTGCTGCGGATATCGCGCGCGATTCGGTCTGGCGTTTTTTCTTTGGTGATCGAGCCACGCGCTATCAATCAACTGATGCTTAGAAATCAGATTTGCGGCGTGGCGGGGAACCCAGGAACGGCGGTCTCGGACTTTTAATGCGAAGGAGATCGCATGCTGGATACGTGCATGCAGGAGCAGCAACAGGTCGATATTGCTCCACACCATTTGGTCGAACGTCGAGTCAGTGAATGGCAGGGATTGAAGGCGGACGTGGTCGAAGTGCGGCAGCGCGTGCCGTTCGATTATCGCTTCCGGTCGAATTGCCACCTGCTCATCGCGGCCGAACACTCCGAGCGCGACGAAGGCGAGACGCTGGTCGAGGGCCTGCCGAAGTCGACCCTGAATACGATCAGCGGCAAGTTGACCTTCGTTCCCGCCGGCCACGATTTCTACGGCTGGCAGCACCCGCGCGTGCTGATGCGCGCCACCTTTCTCTACATCGACCCGCACGCGCCGTTGCTCGATGAAGCGCTGGGGTTTGCTGCGGTCGATTTCCAGCCGCGGCTGTTTTTCTTCGATGCCGACATTTGGCGCATCGCCGCCAAACTCAAGGGCGAAACACTGAACGGAGGCCATCGCATGCCACATTATGGTGAAGCGCTCAGCGTTCTGCTCGGCCACGAGTTGATGCGGCTCAACGACGGCGCGCCGCCCGCGCGCACCACGACCCGCGGGGGCTTAAGCGGCTGGCAGCAGAAGCGGGTCGCGGAATTCATCGAGGAGCATCTCGCCGAGGAAGTACGGCTCAGCACGCTGGCGGAGCTTGTCGACCTGAGCCCCTATCACTTCGCGCGGGCGTTCAAGCAGTCCTTCGGCGTGCCGCCGCACCGCTATCATGTCAGCCGCCGCATCGAGCGTGCCAAGGAACTGCTGGCCGCGCCATCGAGCTCGGTGACCGACGTGGCGCTGGCGGTGGGATTTGCCGAGACCAGCTCGTTCTCGGCTGCCTTCCGCAAGACCACCGGATATGCGCCGAGCGAATATCGCCGCGGCCTGGGCTGAAAACAGGCTTGGCGCGTAGACCTCATTCACCGCGCATCAAGACAAAACAAAAAGCCCCGGCTTGTGGCCGGGGCTTTTCCATCTGTGAACGGGGCGCTCAGCTTTAATGCTGGATCGCCGGTTGCGTGTGGCGGCGCTTGGGCTTCGGCGCTTCGGCGCGAACGCCCTCGAGGTGCTCGGCGCTGGCAGTTTGAGTGGCGGCGTCCGGATAAGACGGCATCGCCATGTCTCTGCCGCCGTTCATCTCGGCAGCCGGACTGCCGACGTTAGCGGTGCCAACTTCTGGGTTGTAAGACTGCGCAAAGGCGGGCGACGCAAGCAGCGTCGCGAAAGCCGCGCTGATGATAAGCTTCTTCATGAATCTTTCTCTGTGTTCGGTGTGCCCAACGGCCGATGCATAAAAACTGCATCAGCCGTGGCGCCGGACTAGGAGAATAAGGTTCCATGCGCTTGCTCAAAATTGCTATTTTTTTTGCTTTTGCAGTGCAGCCTGTGGAGAACGAATAGGCGTATCCGCAATATAAATTTAAGGACACTGGCGTATCGTTGAGATTACCGGACGCGTGCCATCATGTGCACGCGTCGCGCGACATGAAAAACCCCGTCCGAGTGGGACGGGGTTTTTCGCTCTCCTTGGATTGATCGTTCGGAATCGCGCGATCAGTTCTGCATGGTGTCGCGCTGTACGTGTTTGACATGGTGCTGGACGCTCGAGTGGCGGACCTTCGCTGCGTGCACAGGCGCCGGTTCCGGTTCGTAGGCGTAGGGGCTTGCCGGTTCGGTGGCGTTGGGGGGCCCGAAGGCGGTCCCAACGTAGGCGCCGTAGGACTGTGCGAAGGCAGGCGATGCAATGAGGGTAGCCAAAGCCGCGCCGATGATGAGTGTCCTCATCGGATAAATCTCCTGTTGTACTGAATGTGACAGCTGCCGCGCTTCAGCTACGGCAGCTGACTTGATTTCCTCTAGTATGAGTCCGCAGTACACTTCGCTTGATGGAAATTGCTAGTTTTTGTTTGACACTTCAGTGACGCTCCGCGCCGATGTGCGTAGAAAGTGCTGCGAGACAAAGCTCAAACGAAAGCCCCGGCACGGGACCGGGGCTTTGCCATGCGGAATTGCGAAGCAGCGTTGCGCGCTATCCCGGCATCACTCGCAATATTTGCAGGGCGGGAAGTCGCGGCTGTAGACCGGCTGTGCGAGGAATTTCTCTTTGCCGTAGGTCCAGAACTGGCTGACGTTCGGATAGGTCTTGATCACCACGTTCCAGAGCTCCGGCTTGTCGTATCCGAACATTG
This sequence comes from Pseudolabrys sp., assembly GCA_036264375.1. Taxonomy (GTDB): domain Bacteria; phylum Pseudomonadota; class Alphaproteobacteria; order Rhizobiales; family Xanthobacteraceae; genus Pseudolabrys. The sequence continues at coordinate 15,302 of DATARB010000365.1, read as the reverse complement.
CCTTCTTCTCGACCTGCTTGATGTAGATGTACTGCACCGCATTGCGCATCTCGTCGAAGCTGACGGGGCCGCGCGGCGTATCGACCTTCAGCGCCGCCATCATTTTGATGAATTCCTCGGAGCCGGGCCACTTGCCGCCGGTCTTCTTCATCACCTCGTGGATCATCATCGCGGTCGAATAATTGGCCTCGGAGAAGTAGGACGGCACCTTGCCGTACTTGGCCCGGTACTTCTTCACGAAGGCCTCGTTTGCCGGCGTCTCCAGCGCGGCGCTGTATTGGCCCGTGGACACGTCGCCGATCACCTCGTCGCCCATGAAGGGCAAAGCGAACTCGTCATAACTGGTGCCGCCGCCCAGGATCGGCTTCTTGAAGCCGGCGGCGCGCAGCTGTTTGGGAAATTGCAGGGCCATCGGTCCGACCATGAGCGTGAACACCGCGTCGGCATCCGGCTTGATGGTCGGGATATAGGGCCCGAAGTCCTTGCTGCCGAGCGCCGGCCAGATCTTCTGAATGACCTTGCCGCCGCAATCCTCGAATGTCTTCTGGAAGCCGCCGACCGATTCATGGCCGTAGGCGTAATCGGCGCCGACCGCGACGATGTTCTTGTAGCCCTGGTCGCAGGCCCATTGGCCGAGCGGGTGATTTGGCTGCGAGCTCGTCCAGCCGGTGCGGATGAAATACGGGTACTTGTCGAGTTGCCGTTGCGTGAGATCGTCGGCCGCCGGGATCGAGGCGACGTAAACCGTCTTCTCCGCGGTCGATACCGGCGCCACCGCGTAGCCGGATGAAGCCAGCAGGCCGCCGACGAGGATGTGCACCTTGTCGGAGAGAACGAGCTTCTTGGCCTTGGTGACGCCGAGATCGGGCTTGGCCTGATCGTCCTCGAGAATCAATTTCACCTTGGCGCCGGCGAAGTCGCCGTTCACCTCGTCGACGTAAAGCTGGAAGCCGTCGGCCATGTCCTTGCCGACCTGGGCGAAGCCGCCGGTCATCGGTGCGATGAAGCCGAGGCGCAATTCCTCCGCCTGCGCCGGCGCGGCAAGAGTGACGCCGAGCGCAAGCGCGCCGCCCAATAGGAGCGGAATACGAGTCCAGATTTGCTTTGAAAGCATTGTGCATCCTCCCGAGGGGCTTGCCGTCCTTCTCGCGAGGACGTGCATTCAGCCCGTTGCAGCGTTTCCCACGGCGGCCACGCTATCATTCCCGGGGGCAGGGGCGAAGCCTGCCGGAGGAGGTAGGGCAAGGGCTTCGCATGCGCCTACTCGCAATACTGACAGGGCGGGAAGTCGCGGCTGTAGACCGGCTGTGCGAGGAATTTCTCTTTGCCGTAGGTCCAGAACTGGCTGACGTTCGGATAGGTCTTGATCACCACGTTCCAGAGCTCGGGCTTGTCGTAGCCGAACATCTGTTTCTTCTCGACTTTCTTGATGTAGATGTTCTGCAGGGGATTACGCATGTCGTCGAAACTGACGGGCCCGCGCGGCGTATTGACCTTCAGCGCCGCCATCATCTTGATGAACTCCTCGGAGCCGGGCCACTTGCCGCCGGTTTTCTTCATCACCTCGTGGATCATCATCGCGGTCGAATAATTGGCCTCGGAGAAGTAGGAGGGCACCTTGCCGTATTTGGCCCGGTACTTCTTCACGAAGGCCTCGTTTGCCGGCGTCTCCAGCGCGGCACTGTATTGCAGCGCCGAGACATCGCCGATCACCTCGTCGCCCATGAAGGGCAAAGCGAACTCGTCGTAGCTGGTGCCGCCGCCCAGGATCGGCTTCTTGTAGCCGGCGGCGCGCAGCTGCTTGGGGAATTGCAGCGCCATCGGCCCGACCATGAGCGTGAACACCGCGTCGGCATCCGGCTTGATGGTCGGGATGTAGGGCCCGAAGTCCTTGCTGCCGAGCGCCGGCCAGATCTTCTGGATGACCTTGCCGCCGCAGTCCTCGAACGCCTTCTGGAAGCCGCCGACAGCTTCATAACCGAAGGCGTAATCGGCGCCGACCGCGGCGACTTTCTTGAAGCCTTGATCGCAAGCCCACTGTCCGAGCGCATGATGCGGCTGCGAGCTCGACCAGCCGGTGCGGATGAAATACGGATACTTGTCGAGCTGCCGTTGCGTGAGATCGTCGGCCGCCGGGATCGAGGCGACGTAGATCGTCTTCTCCGCGGTCGACACCGGCGCCAGCGCGTAGCCGGTCGAGGCCAGCACGCCGCCGATGAACATGTGCACCTTGTCGGAGAGAACGAGCTTCTTGGCCTTGGTGACGCCGAGGTCGGGTTTGGCCTGATCGTCCTCGAGGATGAACTTCACCTTGGCGCCGGCGAAGTCGCCGTTCACCTCGTCGAGGTAAAGCTGGAAGCCGTCGACCATGTCCTTGCCGACCTGGGCGAAGCCGCCGGTCATCGGCGCGATGAAGCCGAGCCGCAGTTCCTCAGCCTGCGCCGGCGCGGCGATTGTCGCGCCGAGCACCAGCGCGCCGCCGAGTATGAGCGGAATACGAGTCCACGTCTGCTTCCAAGGCATTGTTCATCCTCCCGAGGGGCTCATGGCCGCCCTTCTTGAGAGGACGTGCACTAAAGCCCGTTGCGACGTTTCCCACGCCGGGAGGGTAGCATCGGCGGCGGGACGGACGAAAGCCCGTGCGCCGGGTGGAAAGGCTGGGGGCGTCGTCTCATGCCGGTCGATGGTGCTCACGCGAGGTACGTCATCTGACCGTCAGGATCGTATAGGCTGGGTGTGATGAACGCCTCCGTGCAGCGGCGCGGAGCCATGGGGACGCGATGGCAGTGAGCCATTCCAGGCGCAGAGCGGCTATTGTCGCGGTTCTGGTCGTCCTGTGTTGCTACGGCGTCCTTGCCTATCTCCTGCTGCCGTTCGCCTGGACTCACTACGAGCACCAGAAAGGCCTGGCCGGATTTCCGATGGTGACGCGGACGTCACAGGGCATTCCCGGCGATCCGATCAATGTCGGCCTGGTCGGATCGAAGGCGGACGTGCTGTGCGCCATGCACGCCGCGGGCTGGTATCCCGCTGACCCGATCACGCTGCGATCGAGTCTCGAAATCGTCGGCAGCGTCGTACTCGATCGGCCCTATCGGGACGCACCCGTGAGCAGTCTTTTCTATGACGGACAGCGCGAAGCGCTGGCGTTTGAAAAGCCGGACGGCAGGAGCGCGGACCGGCGCCAGCACGTGCGGTTCTGGAAGGTGCTCGAGCAGGGCGAGGAGGGCAGGCCGGTATGGCTCGGCGCCGCGACGTTCGACCGGCGCGTCGGCTTCAGCCGTTACACCGGGCAGGTCACGCATCACATTGCGCCGGATATCGACGCCGAACGGGACGCGCTCAGCCACGATCTGAAGGCGGCCAAGGTGGTCGCGGCCATCTACGAGGTGACCGGCGTCGGGCCGACGCTGCTCGGGCGGAATGGTGAAGGCGATCCCTATTACACCGACGGCGAAGTCGAGATTTCCCGCCTTGTCGAAGGCTGCAACACGAAAGCCGCGACTGTGGCGGAGCTGGACAATCCGCCAGTCGTGGACCTGAAGAATGTCGCGTGGAAGTCGGTGGCCGGCTTGCTGCGATCGAATGTGATCGCGCCTTCGGAATAGATTCATGGCGTGCGGAGATAGTGTGCGCGGCGCCTTGACGTGGGTAGCGTTTATTTGGAATCCCCCGCTCGTCCCCGCGGAAGCGGGAATGAGCGGAGCAAGTGGTGACGTTTCGCTCAGTTCTTGATGAACGTGCCGCTGCGCAGTTCGCTGACCGCCTGTTGCAACTCGGCCTGCGTGTTCATCACGATCGGACCATACCAGGCGACCGGCTCCTGGATCGGCTTGCCCGACACCAGCAGGAAGCGGATGCCGTGGTCGCCGGCCTGCACGGTGACCTCGTCGCCCTGGTCGAACAGCACCAGCGAGCGATCGCCGACCGGCTCGCGCACGAGGATCTCTTCGCCGTTCACCTGCTTCTCGGCCAGCACGCCGAACGGCTGCGACGCATAAGCAAAGCTGCCGTCGCCTTCGAAGACGTAAGCGAAGGCGTGGCGTTCGACTTCGACCTTCAGCGTCTTGCGCTGGCCCGCGGGCACGAAGACGTCGAGATAGCGCGGATCGGCGGCGACGCCTTCGACGGGGCCGCGTCTGCCCCAGAACTCGCCGCAGACGATGCGAACGCGCGTGCCGTCATCGTCGGTGATCTCGGGGATTTCGGCGGCCTTGATGTCCTGGTAGCGCGGCGCCGTCATCTTCAGCGAGGAGGGCAGGTTGGCCCAGAGCTGGAAGCCGTGCATGCGGCCTTGCGCGTCACCCTGCGGCATCTCCTGATGCATGATGCCGCGGCCGGCGGTCATCCATTGCACATCGCCTGCGCCGAGCGCGCCCTTGTTGCCGAGACTGTCGCGGTGTTCGACGGTGCCCGCCAGCGTATAGGTGATGGTCTCGATGCCGCGGTGCGGGTGCCAGGGGAAGCCGGCGAGATAATCCTGCGGGCGGTCGTTGCGGAAGTCATCGAGCAGCAGGAACGGATCGGTCTCGGCGGTCTCGCCGAAGCCGAAGGCACGCCGCAATTTCACGCCGGCGCCTTCCATGGTCGGCTTGGATTGCACGACGCGCTTCACGGGTCGAATGGACATGGTTGTCCCCCTTTGTTGATGCGCAGCCGGACCCCGGCGGTCCGGCTGCGCGCTGTTGCGTTACGCGGCGGCGGCCTGGCGCGTCTGCGCGAAGCGTCCCACCAAAGTCGCAAACTGGTCCATGTAGGCGGCGAGGAAGCCTTCCGTGGTCACGTCGGTGAACGAGCCGCTCGCATCCAGGAGGTTTGGCTTGAACGAGATATAAGCCTCGCCGCCCATCACGTGCATGGCGAGGCCGCTGCCCAGCACCTGGCGCAGGTGCTGCTGCGCAATGCCGGCGCCGATCGCACCGGGCGATGAGCCGGTGATGGCGGCGGGCTTGCCCATCCAGGAGCCTTTGCCGTAGGGCCGGCCGGCCCAATCGAGGGCGTTCTTGAGCACCGGCGGGATGGAGCGATTGTACTCCGGCGTCACGAACAGGATGCCGTCGCAGGCCACGATCTCGGCCTTGAGGCGCGCCACGCTCTTCGGCAGGTCGGCCTCGTCGTCCTGGTTGTAGAGCGGCAGATCGTCGATTTTCAGGAGTTTCGAATCGAACTTATCCGCACTCAGCTTGGCCAGTGCCTCGGCCAGCTTGCGATTGAGCGAATCGCGCCGATTGCTGCCGACCACGATGCCGAGCTTGTACTTTGCCATATGAACCTCTATTTGCGTCCTAGGTTACGATTAGTTACCGAGGCTAAATAGATGACCAAGGCCAAGTCTCAAGAAGGCACACGTCCGACACCTGGTCACTTACATGTGTCCGACAAATGTCTAGCTGTGCACGAGGTTCTCTCGCGCGTCGGCGACAAATGGAGCGTGCTGGTGGTCTCGTCGCTCGGCAACGGACCGATGCGGTTCAACGAGTTGCGCCGCGCGCTCGGCTCCATCTCGCAGCGGATGCTGACCCTGACGGTGCGCGCGCTGGAGCGCGACGGGCTCCTCACGCGTACGGTCTATCCGACGATCCCGCCGCGCGTGGAGTACGAGCTCACCGAACTCGGCCGCTCGCTGCTGGAGCCGGTCAAGGCGCTCGGGGACTGGGCGGTGCAAAATCGCCCGGCGATCCAGGTGGCGCGGCAGCGCTTCGACGCGAACGGCGCCTATGACGCAACGGCCCCGCACATCGAGGCGGCTGAATAGTCCTGCTAGTGCCACAGATCCCCGTAGTTGTGGAAATGCGGGAGGATCTTGTCGGTGTGCGTCGGCTCCAGCAGCGGGAGCAGGCGTCGCAGAAGTGCGTTGATCGGCGCCGAGGTGTGCCGCACATAGAGATCGACCGGATAAAGCGACTGGCGCAGATGCCACTTCGGGTCGTAGTTGAGGCTGGTGCTGTAGAAACGCTTGTAGCCGTTGGCGATCGCCCATGCGATGGTGTCGTGAAAGACCCGATAGTAAAGGTTGAGCTCGAACGCAACGGCGTAATCAAATCCGACATATTCACTCCAGATGCCGTCGTCCTGCACCATGCAGAGGCCGAATGCGACAATCCTGGCGTCCTGACGCCACATGAAAAAGCGAGCCTTGTCGGGAATTCGGCGTCCGATTTCGCATAAGAAGTCCTTGGTGAGCTTTTCGAAGTGCATCGACGAACGCTCGAAGACCTTTTCGTAGAGCGGATAGATCTCGTCGACGACCGCGCTCACATCGTCCACGACGCTCATCGTGATCGGCGGCCGCGCGCGCTCGGCGGCGCGCAGCTTGCGCCGGAGTTTTCCCCGCGTCGCCGGGCTGAGCGCGCTTGAAACGTAATCGTCGAAATTCTTGTAGTCGATGGCGAGCGTGGTCATCGGCATGCTGGGGATGCGGGTGAACCCCGCGGCGCGCAGGCACTGCAATGCCGGCCGGCAGTCGGCGGGAAATTCCTTGAGCACGACCATCGCGCAACCAAGCTTGCGCGCCAGCCCCGGCAGCGCGTCGGCGAACAGTTCGGCCGTTGCGACGCGGGCGGCGTCATCGCCGTCGAGATGGCCTTCGCCGGCCGAACAGCCGACCATCAGAGTATGCGCGCGCATGAAGCGCGGCCAATGACGCCGGATGCCGGCGATGAGGTCTTGGACGGGCCCGCCGATGCCGGCGAGGAGGTCCTGATCGACGATGAAATACGGCTGGATCGCGCAGACGGCGCCGCCGCTCTCGACGGCGAAATAGCCATAGGTGAAGCCGTCCTTGAGCGTGTCTTCGACCAGCTCGTAATAGCGGTGATCCTTGCGCTCACGCGCGAACGCCGTCTGCCAGTGCGGCGACTGAGAGATCTCGTTGCGCGAGGCAAGTCTGATGGTCTTGCCCGCAGTCGGGAGCGAGGTTGGACGGGCGCGATCTGTCCGCTGAAGCATCGACACACCTCGATCGGGTGATACGACCGGCTGACTGGCATAGAACGATTGATCTTATCACCGGCGTCGTTGGACGCGACATGCACGCCGGCTGCGGGGTACGTGATCTGCTGCTATTGTACACATCGGATCGCGAACTGGCCAACCGCAAGGACCAGGTGACGCGGCAATTGCTGCCGGTACCTGCCGTTCGGTTGCTCCGCCAACTGATCCGTTTCGGACGCTCCGAATCTCAACTCGCAGGCTGGGCCTCCGGAAACGTCCACTGGCCGCTGAGGATCTCGGCGCGCGGACGATAGAGCCGCACAGTGTAATTCCAACCCTTCATGATGGGCAAACAATTCGGAATTGTGCCGTCGCAGCCGCCGAACTGGATGGCGACAGAGCCGTCGGCGTTTTTCTTCGCGGTGATATTGTTGAGCGAATAGGCATTGATGTCGTTCTTCTGAAAGTAGCCGTCGGCATTGTAGAGGCTGATGGACCAGAAGCCGTCGACCGGAACGTCTTTGACGTTGAGCTTGTAGATTGTCTTGCCATCGTTCTGGGGCGGCGTGAAATTGAGATAGATGGCGTCCTTCCTGGGATTGCCGCCCCAAAGGACGGCCGTCGAAATGAGACGCTGTATCGGGTCGACGTCGTCTTTGGTGCCGAAGGAACGGCTTGTATCGGTCAGCGTCGTGCTCAGCACGATGAGCGCGTCACGCACCTTCTTTTGGCTTGCCGGGTCCCACTTGGGCACTTCGAATGTGCCCGGCCCTCCTGACTGCTGGACGTTGATTGTGTCCTGCAGCGTGTGGACTATGTCCACCTCGGCTGGATCGTTGGGGTCGACCAGTGTCCGCACCCCGACGAGCACGTAGCGTGTGCCTACTTTCTCCTTGGTGAGGATATGCCCGCCCGGGGTGTAGATAGCGGGCAGGGAATAGTGGTCCTCATTGAGGATTTGCATCGACATGAATCGCTTGCCGGCATCCGGCAGCGTGATCGTGACCGGTCCAGCGTCGAGATCGAACACCGCCGCGGAATAGAGCGTGTCGCGGTTTTGCCGAACAACGGTTTGCGCATCGATGGACGACAGTTCGCGATGGTGCTCGAACTTTCCGAAGCCGTTCTCCTTGAGGGCAACCGCGCTGAAATAAAGATCGGATTCGGCGCGGATGAAATTTTCAACGGTGACGGGCACCGTATTGCCCGCCTGTTGTTGTGCAGAAGACGGAATTGCACCAATCGCGGTGAGCGCCGTTGCCGCTGCACAAACCGCGAGCGTGGCTTTCATTTGCATGTCTCCCTAGTTCACCTGCTCGGCGTCCGGCAGCTTCCACGCCTTGTCGAAGAACGCCTTGGTCGGGGCATAGGCGCGGAACATGAGCTCGAAGCCACGCTTGGGATCGGTCGGCACCCAGTTCGACTCTTTGCCGGCCGGCGCCTGCGGGCCGAAATAGACGTCTACCGAGCCGTCTGCGTTCTTCTGCATGTCCGGAATTTGCGAGGAGCGGCTGGCGCGCGGCACGTTGCGGATCAAGGCGTGCGTCACGCGGTCATACGCCGTCGCCGACCAATATTGCTCGACCGGCGGGTTCGCCGGAACGGTCAGGCGATAGGTTTTGCCGCCGTCGAACGCGTTGCCGTCCTTGTCCTTGATGCTGATCAGGTAGAACTGGCCCGCGCCGAGACGTTTGATGCCGATATAGGCGTAGGTGTAGGTGAGCCCCCGCGCATCGACCGGGTATTTGTCCGGGTCGTTGAAGTCCACCTTCACGGCGGCAAGCAACTCGGGCACCGCCGGCATCGTCCACCGGCTGTCCGGGTAGAACGGCGGGAGACCGGCGTCGTATTTCGCTTCAAGCCAGGTCTGCGCTTCGCGGATTCCGGCACCGAGTGCCGCTTTGGTATCGGCGTCAGGATTGAAGGTCTTGCCCTTCTCGATGCCGAGCGTTCTCAGCACATCGATCATTGCCCGGTCGCGCGGCAGCCACGGCTCGTTCTGCACGATGCGGTCGAGCGAGGTGAAGAAGCTCGCGTCGTAGCGGATGGTGGAATCGAACACTACGTCCGCGGCGTCGGTGAACGTGGTTGGCGGCGGATTGCCGGCCTGCGATAGCGGATAGACCTTGACCTTCTTGCCGTAGGCGACCGACTTCGCGACGTCGGCGGCGCTATGGCTTTTCAGGTTCGAGCGCAGCAGCGCGAAGCTGCCGAACGTCGCCGGCCGCAGCGCGATATAGCCTTCGGGAACTGGGCCCGCGTAGCCGGGCGGCAGGATGAGGTACTTGCCGCCTTTGCCCGCGTCAGCGCCGGATGGGCCGGCGTCCTCCAGTGGCATCTGCCAGGTGTCGACGATGTTGCCGTTGAGCGATCCGTCGTCGCCCGCCGGCGGGATCTCCAGCACGATCGATCCGGCATTCTTGGTGTTGAAGAATGCCATGAAGTAGATCGCGTCGGGGTTAGGTGTCAGCGTCTGGTTGTGCCAATCGAGGGGACGGGACCAGTAAATGACCTGGTTCACCTTGCCGTCGGTCTTGGTGAGCATCTCCTGCAGCATCAGGTCGGTGTTGACCGCCGGCATGCCCCAGTTCACCGCCTCGACCGCGCGGCGCTCGATGGTGCGGCGGGCGAGGTCGCCGGTGGAATAGTTTTGCGCGTGCGCCAATGCCGTCACGCACATCAAGGCGAGCACTGCGAGCCAACGTCCGGTCATAGCGTAATTCCCTGACGTCTGATCGGCGGCCCTATTCGGCGGCCACGCAGGTTGCCCGGCGATAGACCTTAGCACTGACGGTGCCCGTGTCATGCGCGCCGGTTGCGGGTACGTGATCTTGCCGCTGCCGGGCACAGGAAGCGGACTACTACGATTGCCGCTGATCTTTCAAAGAAGAACGGGAGGTAACGATGCACTCACGTCTCGGACTTTGTGGCGTTGTGTTCGTGTTGGGTGCAGGTTTCGCGGTGGAGGCGGCCGTGGCGGGACCGAAGGAGGATGTTGGCGCCGCGACGGAAAAATGGGCCACGGTCTTTGCCGAAAACAATCCCGACACGATCATAACTCTTTATGCCACGGACGGCGTGCTGTGGGGCACACTGTCACCCACGCTCCGATCGGACCCAGCCGCTGTGAAGGCCTACTTCGTGGCGGCCTTCAAGGCGCTGCCGAAGGCCACCGTGAGCTTCGGCGAGCAGTTGATCCGCGTGTACGGAGATACTGCCGTCAACACGGGCTACTACACGTTCTCCTATACCAAGGACGGCGAAACCAAATCGATCCCGGCCCGCTACAGCTTCACTTACGTGAAGGACGGCAACGATTGGAAGATCGTGGATCATCATTCGTCCGCGATGCCGGCGCCGCCGAAGTGAGCGCCAGCAGGTGTCTGATGCGTCCGGTTCCAGTTCGCCGCGTAGGGGTGGCCGAAGGCAGCTCGGCTGCGCTATAAATGCGCGCATGCAAAAGCGCCTCGCGGTTCTCGCCTGTCTCGTGTTGCTCGGCCTCAGCCTCGGTGGCTGCGGCAAATGCGGCGATTGGAACTGGTGGCCGGGGCCGCACGCGTGTCATTCCGACACGCCGCGCTAGCGCGTGAGCCCGTTCAGACAGCCGACGATGGAACTCGCATTCGGCCTCTTTTGCGGCTGTTGAAATAGTTGCAAGGCGGCGATCGAAGGCAAGCGTGCGTTCGGCGCTGTTACTTTTCCGGCAGGCCTGCCTTGCGCAGGCCTTCGGCGATGCGCCGAAATTCGGCAAGGAAGGTGGGGTTGTCGGACCACCCGTTGCCGTCGTCCAGCCATTGCGCAACCGTATAATTCGGCTTCATCCGGCGAAGCTCGGCCACCGCGCCCTGGGCTTCGCTCTCGCGCCCAGTCCAGGCGTAGCTGGCAGCAAGATCAGCGTAGGCGATCCAGAACGGCTTCACCGCGATGGACCGGAGACACCAATCGACGGTCGCTTTGTATTGAGCGAGATGCGTGTGTGCGTGGCAGATGTAGAAGTACCACGTGTTGAGCAGCGGATCGCGAGGGCTGAGCTGAATGGCTTTCTCCAGCGGTTCGAATGCCTCCGCGGAGCGGCCGGCCCGGATCTTCGCGCCGCCGAGCGCGCCATAGGCTGGGGCGAGGCTGGGGTTCAACGCGATTGCCGTCTCGTAGTCGTCGACTGCTGTCTCGATGTGCCGGCCTTTGGCCCGCTGAATCTCGCCTTTGACGAAGTGGGCCATCGCATCGCTTGGAGACACTGACAAGACGCGCCCGATGGTGTCTTCGGCGCGCCGTAGCTGTTCCGCAGGCGCATCGCTCCAGCGATAGTTCACCTCCATGGCCAGCGCGTCCGCCAAGCCGATCATGGCTTTAGGGAGCCCAGGTTCGATCTGCAGGGCGTGCTCGAAGAGGGCGCGGGATTGCGCCAATTGTTCGCGCGAATAAGGCTGATTGAGCACCGCCCAGCCGCGCATCGCCAGATCGACCGCGTCGGGGCTGTTGGGCCGGTCCATCTCGGCACGACGGCTTTCCTGGTTCGTCAGTTCCAGATCGAGCCGCCGCGCCAGGCGGCCGGTGATGACGTCCTGGAGCTGCATCGATCTGGTCCACTCGCCATCGAAGCGCTCGGACCATATCTCGGCCGCTGTCTGGGCGTCGATCAGATGGGCGTTGATGCGCACCATGGTCTCCGTCCGCCGCACGCTGCCGGCGAGGACATACCGCACGCCGAGTTCGCTGCCCGCGCGCTTGGGATCCACGTTCTTATAAGCGCGGGCGGTGTTCGGTGCGATGACGAAGCTTCCGGCAATGCGCGCGAGATCGGCAGTCAAATCCTCTGTGATGCCGTCCGAGAAATAGTCCTGGCCAGGTTCGGTGCTGAGATTTGTGAAAGGCAGCACAACCATTGACAGACGTGGGGCTGATGCCAGCGGCCCGGCCGAATGCAAATGCCAATAGACTGCGCCGGCCCCAGCGACGAAGAGGAGCAACGATATTAGAGCTGCGAGCCGGGCATTGAGGGGCGTGGTCCAGGGCGGAGGTCTCGTGCGCTGGAAGGGGCGCGGCCTGATCGCTGCCCAAGGCCTCAATCGCCTTCGCAGCCATGCAAGGAGACCCGTCTGACGCCGTTCCAAAGACCCCGCAGGATCGTTTGGTCCGTCCTCTAGCGATGGGATTGTTCCGAGCTTGGCAATCGCTTTCTTTCCGAGGCAAAAGACATGAACGGATCGCGCGATGTTTTTGAGTTGCTGCTCGCCGCCGTCCTCGAATGGAAGCTCGATCCGGCCGGCCAGGTCTTCGAATACGCGACCCGAGATACAGACTCCGCCGGGCTCGCTTAAGGGCTCGAGCCGGGCTGCCACATTGACGCCGTCACCGAAGATATCCTGGTCGTCAATGACGATGTCGCCCTGGTGCACCCCGATCCGTAACTCGATCCGTTGGTCCAGGGGCACCTCGGCGTTGCGCTCGGCCATCGTTCGCTGAACGGCCACCGCGCAACCCACGGCTTCCACGGCGCTGGGATATTCTATGAGAAGACCGTCACCGATCGTCCTGACGACGCGGCCATGGTACTCGGCGATGTTGGGCTCGATGACCTCACGCTGAGCCGCCTTAATGCGGCGAAGCGTACCCTGCTCATCCTGGCCTATCAGCCGGCAGTAGCCAACCACGTCTGCCATCAGAACGGCCGCGAGCCGACGTTGCAGTCTTGGTTGATGCACAGTCGTTCTCCCTGATCCGATCGGCGGGAGCGACAGCACTCCAACGCGGGAGTACCGCGACTGCGGCTACCTTAGCATCTTTGGGTGTGACAGGTTCGGGCAGATTGTCTTTCCGAGCGGCCAGATCGTCTGGGCGCGCGCTTCGCGTGGAACCCTTCAGCCCCGTTCGCGAATGGAGGCGCTGCTTTTCAACCGCTCCCCATCGAACTAGTACCTCGTCACAGAGGTTTTGACTCTTTGATTTCGGGCGGATTTGAGCGCGGGCTTGGGATAGGCGCGGCCCATTTTGGCGCGGGCTTTTTCGGTTGTGAACATCCAGTTGATGCGGGGGCGTTCGGCATTGCGCCGCTTCTCCCAGGCGGCGGTCTCGGCGACGAGCCGCGTGTAGCTTTCGATGCGGCGGTCCAGGCATTGGCTGGCGAGCACGCCGATCTCGATCTCGACCATATTCAACCAGCTGGCGTGCTTGGGGACGTAGTGGAACTCCAGCCGGCGCAGCACCCGTCTTGCTTCGTCGGCCGCGAATGTCTGGTAGAGCGCGCCGGGTGAATGGGTCGACAGGTTGTCGAGCACGACCCGAATGCGCTCCGCCCCGGGATAATGGACATCGGTGAGTTCGCGCATGCAGGCGCCGAAGTCTTGCGCGGCGCGGCGCTCGGTGACCTTCACCTTGCGCCAGAGGCGGTTCACATCCAAGAACACGAACAGGTTCGCGGTCCCGTTGCGCCGGTACTCGCAGTCGTAGCGCTCGATCTGTCCCGGCTCGGGCGGGATCAGCTGGCGCACCTCGCCGATGAGCTGGATCGGGCTCTCGTCGAAGCAGACCACCGGGCGCTTCGGATCGGGCGTTTCGGCATAGAGATCGAGCACATCCTCCATGCGGGCGGACATAGTCCGCATCGACCTGGGGAATGCACCACATGTCCTTGCGCCAGGGCTTGAGATCGTTCTCGGCCAAGCGGCGGCGCACCGTCTCGCGCGACACGCTCTCGTGCGCAGTCAGCCTGACCAACTCATCCGCCAACAGCTCCAGCGTCCAACGGGCGCGGCCTGCAGGAGGCTTCGAGCAGGCGGTCGCCACGAGCAGGGCTTCCTCCTTGCCGGTGAGTTTGCGCTCCGCGCCGGGGCGCGGCTCTTCGCTCAGGGCACGTTCCAGGCTGCCTTCGACAAAACGCCGCTTGGTCCGGTAAACCGTCGATCCGCCCACGCCGACGCTTACGGCGATATCCTCATCGCTGACCCCCGCCTCCGCCGCCAGCAGGATCTGTGCCCGCTTGAGTTTGCGTGCCGCGTGCTTGCCTCCGTTCAACAGCGCGCCAAGTTCGTCGCGCTCGGTTTGGCTGAGCTCGACCCGATAGCGTACATTCATCCGTACCTCCTCTGCATTCGAGGCACGGACGAACAGCTGAATCGAATGGCCGGCGTGAGTCGAACCGCAAAAATCTTCAGGTATCCGGCAAATTCGGTTGAACGGCTAAGCTGGTCGGCGACGGCTCGATGATGGCTCGCGCGGCGCGTGCAGATGCGTTCGTGCGTGCTATCGCTTTACGCCGAGAACCATGTTCGCTCGGCGCGCCTCTGTAAATTTTTCACCGATCCGCCTCAGCAGGCCAGGCCGGGCCATCCCATAATCGAAGCGATTTGTTTCCTGAATTAATCGAAGGTCTGCGTTGGGCCAAGTATCCGCATTGAATTCAGATACGATTACCCATGACGGATAATCCGGATTAAGTCTGCATAGCCGTTTTTCATCGGCCGTGAGTTCGACGGCAAAGATGCCCGCTCGCGGAGGCTTGGTTGTGATCGGAAGGATGATGACGTCCCCGGGTGCAATGGTTGTGTCGGCCACTTTGAAAGAGGAACTGCCTTGCGCCACTCTCGCTACGATGCAAGCAGGTCGATCCTTGGAGGGATCGACCTTTCCATTTCTGTACTCTTCGAGCCAGACATAGCCGTAACGGAAGATGAGCCCGGGAGTTGGTTCAGGAATGCTGGCCATGTGCCGGCGCCTGTTCCGATTCTTGTCTCGGCTCATCCTCCATTTTGGCAAGCGATTCGATCTGATGTGCCACAGACTCCGGAAGCTCAGTCGCGGCACCAACCTGGCGGCGCCTCCCTCTGAGTCGGTCATACTCCTGGATGGTCATCAACACGAACCGGGGGCGGTCGTGATACGTGATGATGACTGGCTCCCTGATCGCTGCTTCCTGAATTACCGAAGCCTGCCGTTGTAGATCTTGTGATCTAAACATCTCCATCCTAGACCTCCTATCTGTATATTACGCAATTTACGCAACTTACAGCGGAAGTCAAGTCCAAAGGTCCTCATGACGGCTCCAGGCCTCAGAGCAGCCCGTCGGAAGGCGCCGTCGCCCGATCTGCACGTGCAATCAAATCTTCAGGCCCAATTCAGGGCCAGTATCTGGCCTTTATCGACGCCTACACGCGCGTGCATGGGCGCCCGCCCGCCGAATGGGAGATACAACGCCACTTCGGCGTGACCCCGCCTTCCGTCCACCAGATGATCCTCACCCTCGAACGCGCACTTTATCCGCCGCCAACCTCGGCGTACCACGCAGCATCGAAGTTCTCGCTCGCCCAGAGAACCTACCCGTCTTGCAAGCCGCCATCCAACCAGTCAAATCCTCTGTGACGAGGTACTAG
>DATARB010000345.1:0-20220 GCA_036264375.1 Pseudolabrys sp. | reverse complement strand
ACGCAGGCGTAATCAACCTCGCGGCCACGACGGCGGCCGCAAGGATCGAGACGTACGTCTTCATGCCTATCCTCCCCAGACCTCGCCGTGCGAGTCAAAGATTCAGGCTTTGACGTTCCGCCGGCGAATTTCTTCGATGATTATACTGTTATCCATGTCGGCGGCACCCGCGCGCACGCAGGCTTCCAGCACGTCGGCGTGGACCGACAGCAGCGGCAATTGCTGGCCGATGGCGGCCGCCTGATCGAGCATCAGGTGGGCGTCCTTGAGCGTCTGCTTCACGCGGCCCTCGGGGGTGAAATCGCCCCGCACCATTTTCGGCCCCTTGGTCTCCATCACCTGCGAATAGGAGGCCGAGCCGCGCGCCACCGCGAGCATGGCGGCGGGATCGAGCCCGAGCCGTTCGGCGAAGACGAGGCCTTCCGCCAGCGCCAGCCGGTTCACACCGAGGATGAGATTGACCACCAGCTTGGCGCGTCCCCCGTCGCCGGCCTTGCCGACATGGAAGCGCCGCGCGAACAGCGCGTCGAGCACCGGCCGCATCTCCTCGGCGATGGCAGGATCGCCGCCGATCAAGGCGACCCCGTCGCCGCGGCGCACCTGGTCGCTGGTGCCGGACACGGGGCAGTCGAGATAGCGGATGCCGCGCGGAACGACCCGTCCGGCGAGCGCCGCCACCCGATCGGGATCGCAGGTGCTCATGCAGAGGACGATCTTCTGCGATCCCTCCCCGAGCGCCGGGAGCAATCGGTTCTCGACGACGTCCTCGACCTGGTCGGTGTTGAACACGGAAATGAGGACAGCGCGGGCCGGGCCGGCAAGTTCGGCGATCGACGCAGCCGGCTGTCCGCCGATCTCGGCAAGCCGCGCGCGGCGCGCCGGGTCGATGTCAGTGCCCGTGACCGGAATCCCGGCGTCGATCAGCCGCTGGGCGAAGACCTCGCCCATCAGGCCGAGGCCGATAATGGTGACCGGACGCTCGTCCCTCGCCGATGACGTCGCAGCTTCCACGCATCCCCCCAAGCCGGGCCGCCGCTCCAACGGACGCGACGGCGCGGCGCGCTAGAAGTCGAAAATGTCCGGCACCAGCGGCCCGCCCCAGGTGCGGCACTGCCGCTGGGCGACACGGTCGCAGTGATCGGTGTACCGCAAGCACGCGCCCTGAGCGTCATGCTCGATGCACGTGGCTTCTCCCCAGGTGCACGAATTCTGGGCGGTGTTCCAGCAGCCGTCTGAAGCCCATACCGACCGCTCGCGCTTGCTGCGCGGGAACGGCAACGTGTTCGGCGGCAGGCCTGTAAGTTTGGAGACGCGGGCCTGATGGTCGTGGCGGTGGCGGACGGGGGCCGTGTCGGCGGCGGCGGCGGGCGCGGCGATACCGGCGATCAGGCTGAGGACGACGGCGAGGCGGAGGAGCAGAGATGTCATGACGCTTCCTGAACGTGAGGCCGGGACGATACTGCCGCCGCCTGCGCCTGACCACCCGCCTAACGTCGCCTCGCAGGTTTCCTCCCGGAACTTTTGTTACAAACTCGTGATTGCTATTGTCACACAAGGCAATTTCGGGGCATGAGGGCCGGCTCTAAGGGGGCGCGTGCGCGAAGGAGCTGCCGGTGACCGTCGCAGAGCAACAGATCGACCCCGTTGAGCCGACCCAGCGTTTCGGCACCGAGGGCATCAAGCCGTTGGAGCGGGCAAGTGTCCTCACCCGCCTGTTCATGCGCATCGTTGCCGGCGTCGAGCGGCTCAATTTGCGCCAGACCAAGGTCGGCAACCCGGCGATCTACGACAAGGCGGTATTCCCCTGGGCGCGCGAGATCGAGGCCGAGTGGAAGGCGATCCGCGCCGAGCTCGACCGGGTGCTGGTGCGCCAGGCCGACCTGCCCGGCTTCCACGAGATCGCCTCCGACGTCGCGACCATCAGCCAGGACCGCGGCTGGAAGACCTTTCTGCTGGCCGGCTACGGCTTCAAGTCGGAGGCCAATATCAAGCTGTGCCCGAACACCTGGCGGGTCTGTCAGAAGATCCCCGGCCTGATCACGGTGATGTATTCGATCCTGGAGCCCGGCAAGCATCTCCCGGCCCATCGCGGGCCCTATAACGGCGTCCTGCGCCTGCATCTCGGGCTGATCGTGCCGGAACCGCGCGACGCGCTCGGCATCCGCGTCGAAAACCAGCTCTACCGCTGGAAGGAAGGCGAGGCGGTGATCTTCGACGACGCCTACGAGCACGAGGCCTGGAACAAGACGCCGCACACCCGCGTGGTGCTGTTCGTCGATTTCCGCAAGCCGCTGCGCTTCCCGGCCAACTTTTTCAACTGGCTGCTGCTGAACCTGGCGGTGTTCACGCCCTTCATCCGCGAGGGCATGGACAACCAGAAGGCCTGGGAGAAGAAGTTCTACGAGGAAGCCGAGGCGCTAAGGAATCGGTAGAGACGGATCGCTATCGGTTGTCATGGCCGGGTTCGTCCCGGCCATCCCGATTCATGGGGCGCGGCATCGCCCTCCTAAGCGGGGTCGCCGGGACGAGCCCGGCGACGACAAAGGTCTAAATCCTTGATCTTGCCGCCAATCGCCTCTACGTCCCTCCCCGCATGCTTGATCCGGACAAAAAACCAGAGACCGCCGCCCCCAAGGTGAGCTTCGTGTCGCTCGGCTGCCCCAAGGCGCTGGTCGACAGTGAGCGCATCATCACGCGCCTGCGCGCCGAGGGTTATGAGCTGACGCGCCAGCACCAGGGCTCGGACCTCGTCATCGTCAACACCTGCGGGTTCCTCGACAGCGCCAAGGCGGAGTCGCTCGGCGCCATCGGCTCAGCGCTGAAGGAGAACGGCAAGGTCATCGTCACCGGCTGCATGGGCGCCGAGCCGGAGAATATCACGGCCGCCTATCCGGACGTGCTGGCGATCACCGGCCCGCAACAATACGAGAGCGTGCTCGATGCCGTGCACCGTGCGCTGCCGCCGAAGCACGATCCGTTCCTCGATCTGGTGCCGCCGGAAGGCATCAAGCTGACGCCGCGGCACTACGCCTATTTGAAGATTTCCGAAGGCTGCAACAATCGCTGCTCCTTCTGCATCATTCCGAAGCTGCGCGGCGATCTGGTGTCGCGTCCGGCCGCCGACGTGCTGCGCGAAGCCGAGAAGCTCGTCGCCGCCGGCGTCAAAGAGCTTTTGGTGATCTCGCAGGACACCTCGGCCTACGGCGTCGATATCAAATACGCCGCGAGCACGTGGCGCGACAAAGAGGTTCGCGCGAAGTTCCTCGATCTCGCCAGCGCGCTGGGCGAGCTCGGCGTCTGGGTGCGCCTGCATTACGTCTATCCCTACCCGCACGTGGACGACGTGATTGCGCTGATGACCGAGCGCAAAGTGCTCCCCTATCTCGACATCCCGTTCCAGCATGCGGCGCCCGACGTGCTCAAGCGCATGAAGCGGCCGGCGGCGCAGGAGAAGACGCTGGAGCGCATCGCGCGCTGGCGCGAGGTGTGCCCCGACCTGACGCTGCGCTCGACCTTCATCGTCGGCTTCCCCGGCGAGACCGATGAAGACTTCGAGTATCTGCTGCAATGGCTCGACGAGGCCGCGCTCGATCGCGTCGGCTGTTTCAAATACGAGCCGGTGAAGGGCGCGCCGGCGAACGATCTCGCCGCCGCCGTGCCGGACGAGGTGAAGGAAGCGCGCTGGCACCGCTTCATGCAGGCGCAGCAGAAGATTTCCGCGCGCCGCATCAAGCGCAAGGTGGGAACGCGCCAGCAGGTCATCATCGACGAGGTTGGCCCGAGCGTCTCGAAAGGCCGCTCGATGGCCGATGCGCCGGAGATCGACGGCGCGGTCTATGTCGCGAGCCGGCGCCCGTTGCGCGTGGGCGAGATCGCCACGGTCAAGATCGAGCGCGCCGACGCCTATGACCTGCACGGGACTGTGGTGGGATTCTAAAACGCGTCCTTACAAATCGCGGCTGATCGGCAGCGGCGGATAAAGGCAGGTTCAGAGCGGCTTGCGGGCCACGTCGGACCCACGTCGAGTCCGAGACGTGCGATCACCAGAAGTGCGCAACGGTCATTCATCGGTTCATCTGAGCTCGCTCAAGGCCGATAACCTGAGGCGGCCACAAGAAGCCGCCCGAACGGCGTGAGGCTTGGCAACTTTCAATGTCGTCTGGCCCAATTGCCGAGCTTGGAAAGTGTCGAGCATAAAAAAGAGCTGCTTGAGCAGCTCTTTTTACTTTTATCGACAAGGACGCCACTCGCCTTCATCGTCCATGTACTTGCCGGTTGTCGAGTCGTAGGCGGCCCAGCGCTGCCGGCAATAAGCAGCATCGGCGGCGGAGACCACGGAGCCGGTGCTTGCCTGAGTAACGCGGGGGCCGCCGCTGGCGAGAGCCATCGCATCGCCACCGCGGATGCCGCTGAACCGTGCGGCAAAGGCGGGAGTTGCGACTGCTGACGCGAGTGACAGGGCCGTCGCCAGCACAATACCAAATTTCCACATTGCGTTTATCCTTGAAACGGGGGTCAAGCGCCGCCCGAAGTGGGCCGGCCGCTCCGGCGTTGCCGCCGCACTGAAAGGTGTCCTGATGATCATTGGATCCTCACTAAGCGTTGGTGACGACCCTGATGTCGTGGCGGTGGCCCGCTAGCTCCAATATATATTCAGCGCGACATCTATATCGGGCCGATATACATGGAACTCCGGCATTTGCGCTATTTCGTTGCCGTCGCCGATCACGGCAGCTTCTCGCACGCCGCCGAACAGCTCGGCATCGCACAGCCGCCGCTCAGCCAGCAGATCAAACTCCTGGAGGAGGAACTCGGCGTTCGCTTGTTTCAGCGGCTTCCGCGCGGCGTTCGCCCGACCGAGATCGGTGCCGTGCTGGTTGAGCAGGCCAGAGACATTCTCGCTCTTCAAAATCAGTTTGTTGCCGCGGCCGCCGGACTCGCGCGCGGCGAGCGCGGGCACGTGCGGGTCGGAATAGCGGGTGCGGTGGCGCTCGTTCCGATTATTCCTGCCTCGGTCCGCACGTTCCGAGAGGCCCGTCCACTCGTGACCCTTTCACTGGAGGAGATGCCAACGCCCGTTCTGTGCAAGGCGCTGCGCGATCGTACCCTGGATGTGGCGATCGTCCGTCCCCCCGTGCCTGATGGCCGGGGACTTATAGTCCAGCGCCTTTTCGAAGAACGGACGTCAATCGCCCTGCCCTGCGGACACAGACTGGCAGAGCATGAAACGCTGAGCCTGAGGATGGTGGCAGATGAGCCGCTGATCATCTTTCCCCGCCATATCGGGCCAGGCTTTCACGATGCGATCCTCTCCGCCTGCCAGAACGCCGGGTTCACACCGCGTATCGGACAGGAGGCGCCGCATATCGCGGCCATGGTGCCGATGGTCGCCGCTGGGTTCGGCGTCTCGATCGTCCCTCAATCGCTGGAGCAGATCCATGCAAGCGGCGTGAGCTTCCGTCAGATCGATGGACCGGCTCCTGTTGCAGAGCTCGCGATTGCCACACGATCGACCAGCCAAGTCCCGCTTGTCCGCGATTTCGTGGCGATGCTGCGAATGACATGCGCCAAGCCGGGAAAGGAAATCGCCAGTTCCGACTCGCAGGCCTAGGGGGTTGTCCCCGCACCACATCTTCCGAGATCAATGCGCGGCCCGATGCGCAGGCTTACGAGGCCACGCTGAGCCAATCGAAGAAATTCGAGCGGGGCCAGTCTCTCACTTCCCCGCGGATGTCACGCGCCAGACGGTGTTCCCGACGTCATCGGCGATCAGGAGCGCGCCGGTTTTATCGATTGCCACCGCGACCGGCCGGCCGTGCGCTTCGCCATTGGCATTCAGGAATCCCGTGACGATGTCCTCGGCCTTGCCGTTCGGACGCCCGCCGCTGAACGGTACGAAGACGACCTTGTAGCCGTTGAAATTGTACCGGTCCCAGCTGCCATGTTCGCCGACGAAGGCGCCGCCGCGGTATTTCTGGGGAAGGCTGTCAGCCGTATAGAAGGCGAGCCCCAAAGGCGCCACGTGGGAGCTCAGCGCGTAATCGGGAACGATCGCCTTCTCGACCAGATCCGGACGCTGCGGCTCGACGCGCGGGTCGATGTTCTGTCCGAAATAGCTGTAGGGCCAGCCGTAGAAGCCTCCGTCCTTCACCGAGGTCATATAGTCGGGCACGAGATTGGGGCCGATTTCGTCGCGTTCGTTGACGACGGTCCACAGGGCGCCGCTTTCCGGTTCGAAGGTCAAACCGTTGGGGTTGCGCAGGCCGCTCGCGAAGATGCGCCATCGGCCGGTTGCCCGTTCGACCTCCCAGATCGCCGCGCGGTTCATCTCCGCGCCAATGCCGTTTTCGGTGATGTTGCTGTTGGAGCCGACGCTCACGTACAGCAGCGACCCGTCCCGGTTCGCGACCAGGCTCTTGGTCCAGTGGTGGTCGATGGGGCCGCCGGGAAGCGGAGTCAGCACGCTGCCCGGCGCGGTAATTTTCGTATCGCCGGTCGTGTAGGGATAGCGGACGATCGCATCGGTGTTGGCGACATAGAGGTCGTTGCCGACCAGGGCCACGCCGAAGGGCGAGCTGAGGTGATCGAGGAAGAGGCTTTGCGTCTCGGGCTTGCCGTCGCCGTTGGTGTCGCGCAGTAGCGTGATGCGGTTGCTCGGCCCGGTGTCGCCGCCGGACGTGACCCAGGACTCGATCCATTGCATGACCATGTCCTTGGGGCGGTGGATCGGATCGGGCCAGGGCTGCTTCGATTGGACGACGAGGATGTCGCCGTTGGGGAGAACGTAGACCGAGCGCGGATGCTGGAGGCCGGTTGCCAACGCCTCGATCTTGAGGCCGTCGGCGACAACGGGCTTTTCGCCCTCCTTCCAGCCGATGACCGGCGCAAGGCGCATCGGTGGGAACAGGTATTGCTGAAGCGCGGGCAGGTTCGGATTTGGTCCGACCTGACTTGCCGTGTCGAACGGCTCCTCATTGCAGGCTGCAAGGGTCAGCGCGGCCGCACAGACCACGACTACCCGCAGGCGTTTGCCGGCAAGCGCTTTAGTCATGAGCGACCACTCCCACGCTGTGGCGGTAGACCAGGGACCAGCCCAGCCAGCCGGTGAACAGAAGGATCAGCACGACGAGCGCCGAAAGCGTGAGGCCCCAGGGTATCACCGAGGTCCAGGCGTCGCGCGTGTGGAACAGCATGTTGAGTGTCGCCAGGACCAGCGCCAACAGATTGCCGATCGCATGCGGCCATGCCGGCGCCTGTGCGCGGACCAGGCGGTCGCCCAGGAAATCGATCAACCCGGCGAGCCCGGCGAGCCAACCCATGATGACGCCGACGGTCAGCAGCCATGCGGACAAGTCGGCCCACATCATGTCCGCGGTCCACCAATAGGTCAGGTCGGACAGAAGCGTGCCGACGAAGCAGACGATCGGGAAAGGCACGAAGATCGGATGGATCGGATGGCTGCCGATCCGGGCCGTCGAACGGGGGTTCTTACGCACCATCGCGAGTCCTTATCCTCAAGCCGTAACGGTCTGGACTGAATTCCTCGTAGTGGAGCAGCGTGCGCGCGGTGTAGCCCTCTTTCAGCGCCGCCACTTGGCCGGGATTGCCGCGATTGGCGGCGTTTTGCGTCATCCTCGACCCTTTGGGTGAGGATGACGGTGCAAACAGGAAATGGTCGGCGGCCTGCGTGGCGAAAGCGGCAAGGCCGGCGGAGCCCGAAACGCGCCCATCCACAAATACAATGTGCATTGCAGCAGAAAGTTCTTCCGCCGCCGCGCGACGTGGCATAAGGGCGCCGCAACATTTTCCGGACCCTGAGTGCACATGATCCGTCTCGACAACATCAGCAAGCAGAATGGCCACCAGATCCTTTTCATCGAGGCCTCGGCGGCGCTCCACAGGGGCGAAAAAGTCGGCCTCGTCGGGCCTAACGGCTCCGGCAAGACGACGTTGTTCCGCATGATCACGGGCGAGGAAGCCCCCGATGAGGGCCAGGTGGCCGTCGATCGCGGCGTCACCATCGGTTACTTCAGCCAGGACGTCGGCGAGATGTCGGGCCGCAGCGCCGTGGCGGAGGTCATGGACGGCGTCGGCCCGGTGAGCGCGGTCGCAGCCGAGTTGAAGGAGCTGGAGGCCGCGATGGCCGATCCGGACCGGGCCGACGAGATGGAGACGATCATCGAGCGCTACGGCGAGGTGCAGCACCGCTTCCAGGAACTCGACGGCTATGCGCTGGAAAGCCGGGCGCGCGAAGTGCTTGCCGGCTTGAGCTTCACCCAGGAGATGATGGACGGCGACGTCGGCGCGCTGTCGGGCGGATGGAAGATGCGCGTGGCGCTGGCCCGCATCCTGCTCATGCGCCCCGACGCCATGCTGCTCGACGAGCCGAGCAACCATCTCGACCTGGAAAGCCTGATCTGGCTGGAGCAGTTCCTCAAAGGCTATGACGGCATGCTGCTGATGACCTCGCACGACCGCGAGTTCATGAACCGCATCGTCGACAAGATCGTCGAGATCGACAGCGGATCGCTGACGGCCTACGCCGGCAATTACGAGTTCTACGAGCAGCAGCGCGCGCTGAGCGAGAAGCAGCAGCAGGCGCAATTCGAGCGCCAGCAGGCGATGCTGGCCAAGGAAATCAAGTTCATCGAGCGTTTCAAGGCGCGCGCCTCGCATGCCGCGCAGGTGCAGAGCCGGGTGAAGAAACTCGACAAGATCGAGCGGGTCGAGCCGCCCAAACGCCGCCAGACCGTGACGTTCGAGTTTCTCCCCGCCCCGCGTTCGGGCGAGGACGTGGTGATGCTGAAGAACGTGCAGAAGGGTTATGGCAAACGCAGCATCTATGACGGGCTGGATTTTTCGGTGCGCCGCAAGGAGCGCTGGTGCGTCATGGGCATCAACGGCGCCGGCAAGTCGACTTTGCTCAAGCTCGTTGCCGGTGCGACCGCGCCGGACGACGGCACGGTCGCCTTAGGCGGCAGCGTGAAGATGGGCTACTTCGCGCAGCACGCCATGGATCTCCTGGACGGCGAGCGCACCGTGTTTCAGTCGCTCGAGGACGCGTTCCCGCAGGCCGGTCAAGGTTCGCTGCGAGCGCTCGCCGGCTGCTTCGGTTTCTCCGGCGACGACGTCGAGAAGAAATGCCGCGTCCTCTCGGGCGGCGAGAAGGCGCGGCTGGTCATGGCGCTGATGCTCTACGACCCGCCGAACTTCCTGGTGCTGGATGAACCGACGAACCATCTCGACATGGCGACCAAGGAGATGCTAATCGCGGCGCTGTCGCAGTACGAAGGCACCATGCTGTTCGTCTCGCACGACCGGCATTTCCTCGCCGCGCTGTCGAACCGGGTGCTCGAACTCACGCCCGACGGCATCCATCAATATGGCGGCGGCTACACGGAGTATGTGGAGCGCACCGGCTACGAGGCCCCCGGCTTGCGCAGCTGAGGCGGTCCTTTTGGGCATATTCCACTTACGATCGCTCGGCGTCATGCCCGGCTTTATGCCGGGCATCCACGTCTTTCTTCCTTGTTGCAAAGTCAGACGTGGATGGCCGGGACAAGCCCGGCCATGACGACTGAGAGGCCGGCGCAAGTGAAGTGGAGATTGCGCTGAGACGGAACGACAGTTCGATCACGCCCTACTGCACCGACACGCCCGCCTTCTTGATGATCGGCACCCATTTGTCGATTTCCTTGGCGACGAAGATGCGCAGCGCTTCCGGCGTTTGCGCCTCCTCGCTCGGCAATTCGACGCTCAACTCCTGGAGCCGCTTGTTGACGTTCGCATCCTTCAGCGCGGCTCGCGCGGCGGTGTTGAGCTTGTCGACGATCTCCTTCGGCGTGCCCTTGGGCGCGAACAGCGCGTTCCAGCCGACCGCCTGGAATTCCGGCAGCCCCTGCTCCGCCGAGGTCGGCACGTCGGGAATCGCCGACAGGCGCGCCGGGACGGCGACCACCAGTCCCTTGAGCGTCTTGCCCTGGATGCTCGGGACCACGCCGACCGTCTGATCGCAGACATAGTCGACTTGACCGCCCAACACGGCGGTGAGCGCGGGGCCCGAACCGCGGAACGGGACATGCGTCGGGTTGACGCCCAGCAGCGAGTCGAGAAACAGGCAGGTCAGGTGCGATGTCGCGCCGACGCCGCCGGTGCCGTAGTTCAATTTAGTGGCGTTCGCCTTCACGTAGGCGATGAACTCGCGAAAGTCCTTGACCGGGAGGTCTTTCTTGGCGGCCACCACCATCGGCGTGCCGCCGGTATTGAGGATAAATTCGAAATCGGTCTTCGGATCGTAAGCCAGCTTCGGATAAAGCCCGACACTGGCCACCTGCGAGCCGAGATTGCCCATCAGCAACGTGTAGCCGTCCGGTGCCGCGCGCGCGACACGGGTCGCGCCAAGCGTGCCGCCCGCGCCCGCGACGTTCTCGACGATGAGTTGCTGACCGAGCGCCCGGCTCATCGGCTCGGACATGAGCCGGGCGATGATGTCGGTTGGGCCGCCTGCCGCAAAGGGCACGATGATGGTGATGACCCGCTCCGGATAGACCGCACCCGCAGCCGCCGGCCAGGCAAGCGCACCTGCCAGCGCCAGGACAAGCGCGCGACGGCTCACGGCCGCGATGCGTCGCGTGCTTGCTATGACGGCTCTATCGATCCTCATGATGATCCTCCCACCTTTGTCTTTTGTTTTGTTCATCGGCTCACGCCGCCATTGGTTGGCGGACGTCGCCTTGTCATCTTCCGCACCTCTGCGGCATTGTGCAACCCCAGGTGGGGAGCGGCATGGGGGCGCATGGACGCTCTTTGCGCCCGTGGGCGCAGGAGCGTTTGACAAAGATCATGCTCCGGTGCCGCAATCGCGGGCATCGTGCCATCCGGACCAGCCCATGCTGATTGCCTTCTTCGCCGACATCCATGCCAATCGTCAGGCCTTTGAAGCCTGCCTTGCGCAGGCGCGCGAGCGGGGCGCGGAGCGGTTCGTGCTGCTCGGCGACTATGTCGGCTATGGCGGCGATCCGGACTGGGTGGTCGAGACGGTGATGGACCTCGTCGACAAGGGCGCCATGGCCGTCATGGGCAATCACGACAGTGCCATCGGCACGCCGAGCGAGAGCATGAATGCCGAGGCGCAGATGGCGATCGAGTGGACCCGCGGCGTTCTGGATGTTTCGCAGCGCCGTTTTCTGAGCGGCCTGCCGCTGACGCTCAATGACGAATACCGCCTCTATGTGCACGCCGACGCCAGCAGCCCGAAGAGCTGGATTTATGTCGCAAGCACCGTAGAAGCCGCGCGCAGCCTGAGCGGCACGGCCGCGCACATGACCTTCTGCGGGCATATCCACCAGCCGGCGCTGTACAGCATGTCGGCGACGGCGAAGATGACCGCCTTCACGCCGACGACGGATGCGGCGATCCCGCTGCTGCCGGGACGGCGATGGCTCGCTGTCCTGGGCGCCGTCGGGCAGCCGCGCGACGGGGATCCGGCGGCCTCGTACGCCGTGTTCGATACCGCAAAGCGCGAGCTGACATACTGCCGCGCGCCTTACGACATCGAAGCCGCCGCCGCGCAAATCAGAAAGCATGGCCTGCCGCCCTGGCTGGCGGACCGGCTGTTTCTCGGGAAATAAAAATGGCGAAGCCACTGCACCAGCCAGGCGCAATCATCGACGGTTTCCGCCTCGAAGAGATCCTGCATCAGGGCGGCATGGCGATGCTGTGGCGCGTGACGCATCCGGGTACCGCGGTGCCGATGCTGATGAAGGTGCCGCGCATCGGCGAAGGCGCCGACCCGGCCGCGGTCGTCAGCTTCGAGATGGAGCAGATGATCCTGCCGCGCCTGTCCGGCCCGCACGTGCCGAAATTCATCGCCGCAGGCGATTTCGCCGTACAGCCCTATATCGTGATGGAGCATATCGACGGACCGACGCTGCTTCCGCGGCTGCCGCAACTTCCTCTGCCCTATGCCGAGGTGGCCGAGATCGGGGTGAAGGTCGCGACCGCGCTCGACGATCTGCACCGGCAGCATGTCGTGCACCTCGACATCAAGCCGAGCAACATCATCTTCCGTGCGAGCGGCGAAGCCGTGCTGCTGGACTACGGCTTGTCGCATCACGACCAGTTGCCCGACCTGATGCAGGAGGAATTCCGCCTGCCCTTCGGCACCGCGCCGTATATGTCGCCGGAGCAGTTGCGCGGCGTCCGCAACGATCCACGCAGCGACATCTTCGCGCTCGGCGTCCTGTTGTATTTCTTCTCGACCGGCGTGCGCCCTTTCGGCGAAAGCGAGACCTTGCGCGGCATGCGCCGGCGCCTCTGGCGCGATCCATGGCCTCCACGCGCATTGAAGAAAGACTACCCGCTCTGGCTTCAGGAGATCGTGCTGCGCTGTCTGGAGATCGAGCCTGCCTGGCGCTATCCAACGGCAGCGCAATTGGCCTTCGACCTGACCCATCCCAATGAGGTGAAACTGACCGCGCGCTCCGAGCGTCTGCGGCGGGATCCCTTCAGCACCGTGCTGCGCCGGCGCTTCAACAGCGATATGACGCAGCCACGGCCGAAGGCGCCGCTGGCGGCGCAGTTGTCCTCGGCGCCGATCATCGCGGTGGCCATCGACCTCACCGATGAGTCCGCGCAAACCAACGACGCGTTGCGCACTGCGGCCCAGCGCATGCTGACGACGCTGCCTTCGGCGCGCCTCGCCGCCCTGAACGTGCGCCGGCTCGGACGCGTTACGCTCGACACCACGTTGGATGAGAAGGGCCACAATAAGCAGATCGACCGGCTCGTCGCGCTGCGGCATTGGGCCGAGCCGTTGAAGCTCGACGCGCAGCGATTCACGGCGCATGTCCTCGAGGGCGTCGATCCAGCCGCGGCCATTCTCGACTTCGCCACGGCCAATCGCGTCGATCATATCCTGATCGGCGCGCGCGCGGCCTCGGTGATGCGCAAGCTCCTCGGCAGCGTCTCGGCGAAGGTGGCGGCGGAAGCGCCATGCAGCGTCACGGTCGTACGGCCTCCGCGGCAGGAGTCGGCTGCGTCCGAGGCCGCGGACGCGGCGCCTCCCGGCTTATTCTAGAGCCGATAGAACCTCACCGCATTGTCGTGGAACACCGCGCTCTGGTCCTTGTCGGAGAATTCGGACAGTGCGGCACGATAGCGGGCGAAGAAATTGGAGTAATGCGCGTAGAGCCGCTCCAGCGGGAAATTGCTGCCATAGATCGTGCGATGAACACCGAAGATGTCGATGCAGTCGTGGATGACCTGCTTTGCCTGCTCGGCCTCGATCCCCTGGCTGTACATGCCGAGCCCGGACAGCTTCACGTGCAAGTTCGGGAAGGTGGCCATGGCCTTGAGCGCGGCGCGCCATTCGGCGATCGCGTTCGGCCGCCGCGAGGTCAACATGCCGGCGTGCACCAGGATCATGCGGACATCGGGAAAGGCCTTGATCAGGTTGACCGCGTACTTCGCCTGCGACGCATAGATCTGGAGCTCGAAGCTGAGATTGTACTTTTCGAGGAGTGCGAAGCCGCGGCGGAATTCGCGCGCGTTGCAGTAGTCGGGCCGCGGCACGGCCTGGCGTACCGGATCGGTGTCCCAATAGAGCATGTGGCGCACGCCGCGCACGTTGCGAGACTGCTTGTGCAATTTCAGCGTCTGCTCGAGATCCGGCGCGGCGAGATCGGCCTGCACCACGATGCCGTGCGGAAAGCCGGATTCATCGGCGACCGATTGCAGCCAGCGCGTCTCGTCGAGCGCGCGGTCCAGGCCCCAGTTCGCGGTGACGTGCACCGACTTGACGACGCCCTGCGGCATCACGTCGGCCATGTACTCTCCCACCGAGTAGTCGCGGCGGATGCCGGCGTAATCGCCGAACATGCGGGGGACCGGCGGATCGGCGAGCCATGAGACGTCTTTGCGCTGCCAGATGTGATGATGGGTATCGATGACCGGCCCGGTGTAAGGCGCCAAGGTTTGTTTCCCCCGATGACGGTCGTCACAGTGTGCGGACGACTCGGACGACCGTGCCCATTAGCGTTTCTAAATCATCAGGGGCGATCGTGAAAGCTGGCGCCAGGTAGATCACGTTGCCGAACGGCCGGACGAAGACCCTCTCCTCGACGAAGCGGGCGCGCAGCGCGCCGAGATCGGCGATATGCGCAATCTCGACGACGCCGATAGCGCCCATCACCCGCACATCCCTGACGCCCGGCAGGCCGCGGCAGGGCGCGAGCCCTTCTTCGAGCGCCGCGGCGATGGCCGCAACCTGGTTGAGACGCGGCTCGCGCGCGAACAGATCGAGCGAGGCATTGGCGGCGGCGCAGGCCAGCGCGTTGGCCATGAAGGTCGGGCCATGCATCAGCGCCTTGGCCGGATCGTCCGACCAGAAGGCGTCGAACACTTTGCGCGTCGCGATGGTGGCGGCGAGCGGCAGCGTGCCGCCTGTCAGCGCCTTCGACAGCGTGATGATGTCCGGCGTGACACCGGACGCCTCGCAGGCGAACATCGTGCCGGTGCGGCCGAAGCCGGTGAAGATCTCGTCGAAGATCAGCAGCAGATCGTACTTGTCCGCAAGCGCGCGCAGACGCTTGAGCACGGCCGCATTGTGGAAACGCATGCCGCCGGCGCCCTGCACCAGCGGCTCCACGATGACGCCGGCGAGGCTCTTGGCGTGTTCGGCGATGAGCGTGTCGAGCGCCACGGCGCGCGCGTCGGTGTCGGGCAGATCGGCGATGAGATGCCGCGGCAGCAGGCCCGCAAACAGCGCGTGCATGCCCTCGTCAGGATCGCAGACCGCCATGGCGCCGGTTGTGTCGCCGTGGTAGCCGCCCTTGAAGGCTAAAAATTGCGTGCGCCCGCGGATGCCGCGGTTGATCCAGGACTGCACCGCCATCTTCATGGCGACCTCGACCGCGACCGAGCCCGAATCGGAAAAGAACACGCGGGTGAGATCGCCGGGCAGGAGCGCCGCCAACCGCTGCGCCAGCCGGAGCGCGTGCTCGTGCACCATGCCGCCGAACATCAGGTGCGGCATTTGCGCGAGCTGGCGCGCGACCGCGTCGCGGATGTGCGGATGGTTATAGCCGTGGCAGGCGGTCCACCAGCTCGCGATTCCGTCGATCAGCTCGCGCCCGTCGGCGAGCACGATGCGCGAGCCGTGCGTCCGCGCGACCGCCAAGGGCTCCCGCGCCGTCTTCATCTGCGCATAAGGCAGCCAGATGTGAGAGAACCCCTCCCCGTACCAGCCGGGCGGCGCCTTGCTTTTGCTGGTATCCTCCGCCATGCGGCGCTTTCCCCGAGCCGGAAACGGGCCTTTCGCCCGCCGGTGACCTAAAGGTACCTGATGCACTCGCTCGACGCCTTTGCGCAAGCCAAACTCGACGCCCTCGAAGGCCGCGGCCTGCGCCGCGCGTTGACCGAGACGCTGCGCGAGGACGGCATCTGGGTGGAGCGCAACGGGCGGCGGCTCCTGTCGTTCTCGTGCAACGACTACCTCAATCTCACGCAGCATCCGGCGGTGAAGCAGGCGGCGATCGCGGCGATCGAGCGCTACGGCGCGGGCTCAGGCGCCTCGCGGCTGATCACCGGCAACCACCCGCTCTACGCGGAGCTCGAAGCGCGGCTCGCGCGAATCAAGGAGACCGAGGCCGCGGTGGTCTTCGGCTCCGGCTATCTCGCCAATTCCGGCATCATACCGGTGCTGATCGGCCGCGACGGTCTCGTGCTGCTCGACGAACTGGCGCATGCCTGCATCTTCGCCGGCGCGCAGCTCTCGCGCGGCAAGGTCATGTCGTTCCGTCATAACGACGTGGCGCATGCGCGCGAGCTTCTTGAGCAGCATCGCGCCGCGCATGACCGCGCGCTGATCGTGACCGACGGCGTGTTCTCCATGGACGGCGACCTGGCGCCGCTCGACGAGCTGCTGGCGCTCGCCGCGACCTACGATGCCTGGCTGATGAGCGACGACGCGCACGGCATCGGCGTCATCGGCGGCGGGCGCGGCTCGAGCTTCTCCGGCAACCGGCACATCCCCGTGCCGCTGCAGATGGGCACGCTGTCGAAAGCGGTCGGCGCCTATGGCGGCTATCTTTGCGCGTCGGGGCCGGTGATCGACTTGATGCGCAACCGCGCGCGCACGCTGATCTATTCAACCGGCCTGCCCCCGTCCGCCGTCGCGGCCGGCATCGCCGCGCTCGACCTGATCGAGCGCGAACCGGACTATGCGGCGCTGCCGGTGAAGAAGGCGCGCGGCTTCACGCGCCGCCTCGGCTTGCCGGACGCGCAGAGCCCGATCGTGCCGGTGGTGATCGGCGAAGCCGACGCCGCCGTGTCGGCGTCGCACGTGCTGGCCGACGCCGGCTTCCTCGCGGCGGCGATCCGTCCGCCGACCGTACCCGAAGGGACCGCACGTCTGCGGCTGACCTTCACCGCCCTGCATCCCGACGAGGAGATCGAACGGCTGGCGGATGTGGTGTGCAGCAAGATACTGGCCTGACCATGAGCGCCTATTTCGTCACATCGACCGGCACCGACAACGGCAAGACCTTCGTCACCGCCGGGCTGATCCGCTACTTGCGTCAGTCGCATCAGCCTGTGTCCGCGCTCAAGCCGGTGGTGAGCGGCTATGACTCGTCCGTGGTCGAGACCAGCGATCCGGCGGTGCTGTTGCGCGCGCTCGGCCGCGCCGTGTCGGCCGACGAGATCGCCTCCGTGGCTCCGTGGCGTTTCCGCGCCCCGCTGTCGCCCGACCTCGCCGCCGCGCGCGAGGGCCGCAGCGTGGATTTCGACGCGTTGATCGCCTTCAGCCGTAAGGCGGTCGCGGACTCCATCGGCATGCTGTTCATCGAGGGCGTCGGCGGCATCATGGTTCCGCTCGACGGCAAGCGCACTGTGCTCGACTGGATGGCGGCGCTCGACATCCCGCTGCTGCTGGTGGTCGGCGGCTATCTGGGCACCATCAGCCACACGCTCACCGCACTCGACGTGCTGGCGCAGCGCAAATTGACCATCGCCGGCATCGTGGTGAGCGAAAGCGAGCGCGACACGGTCGAGCTTGACGACACGGTCGCCAGCATTTCGCGCTTCACCAATGGCGTCGAGGTGATCGGCCTTCCCCGTTTGCCCGGCGGGCTCCACCAGCATCCGGCTTTCGCCCGCATCGCCGCGCTGCTGTAAAGGAATGGACTTGGCTCGCGATCGGATCGACACTCTGCGGAGGAGGAAATGAGCAGAGTGCCCCAGTGACATTCAACGGAGGTTCGCCATGCCAGCTACGGGTGAAATGAAAGATCATGTTTATAAGATCTTGGAACTCGTCGGATCTTCCGAAAACAGTATCGAAGATGCCATTCAGAACGCCGTAACCCGCGCATCAAAGACCATTCGCGACATGAAATGGTTCGAAGTCGTGGAAACGAGAGGCCAAATCGAAAGTGGGTCTGTACGCCATTACCAAGTCACCTTGCGCGTTGGATTTACGCTAGAGGGGTAATTCCCGGCGTTCAGCGCTCGCGCGACGTCGTGACTCAGCGGTGCAAGCCGATCACCGTTTCCAGCATGCCTTCGAAATTGATGACCGCGTGCATCAGCATGGTCACGATGGCCGAGCCGGTCGCCCAGCGCATCCAGCCGACCAGGAGGCCGAAGACGAAGACCTGCGACATGACGAACCAGTCGTATTGCACGTGCAGGACGGCGAACAGCGCCGCGGTGACGATGATCACCGGCCAGGTGTCCTTCGGTTCGCGCAGCCAGCCGGCGAAAAGCCATCCACGGAACAGCGTCTCCTCGCCGATCGGCGTCACGATGACGACGGCGATCCAAAGGAGCGGCAGCCAGCCTGCGGCGTCGGCCGTGCGATAAATGTCGGTCTGAAACGAGGTCACGAGGTCGCGCCCCGTCAACGCGCTGGTGACGTCGCCGATAACGATATAGGCGACGGCCGCGAGCGCGGCGAAGATCGCTTCGCTCCGCTTGGGCCAGACCCAGCCGAGTTGAGCCGCGCCATTATTGCCGCTGCGGCTGGCGAAGGCCCACAGCAGCGCGACTTGCACCGGGGTCGAGACGACGATGATTAGCGCGACCGCCACGCCATCCGCGGCGAGATCGGGCAACTGTGCGACGTTCACGCCGTACCATGACGTCAGCACCGCCAGCGCGGCGGCCTGTCCGGCAAGCAAGGCGACAACGGCGAGGGCGAAGGCGGCGATCCGTCCCCAGGGTTTCGGATTTGTATCGGTCATTCAGATGTCGTTCCCGCGAAAGCGGGAACCCGGTACTCCGCAGCGTAACGATCGGCTGCGGCGTACCGGGTCGCGGCTCTTGCTGGCGCTCGCCCGGGATGACCGCATTACTTACGGAATGAGGATCGAGGAGCCAGTGGTGTCACGGCCTTCCAGGTCCTCATGCGCCTTGCGGGCATCCTTGAGCGGGTATGTCTGGTTGATCGGAATCTTTACCGCGCCGGAGCCCACCTTCTCGAACAGGTCGTTGGCGCAGGCGAGGAGATCCTCGCGCTTGGCCACATAGTGGTTGAGCGTCGGGCGCGTGGCGAAGAGCGAGCCCTTGGTCTGCAGGATGTTGATATTGAAGGCTTCGATCTGGCCGGAGGCGCTGCCGAAGCTGGCGAACGTGCCGAGCGGACGCAGGCAGTCGAGCGAGGCCGGGAACGTCGTCTTGCCGATGCCGTCATAGACCACGTCGCAGAGCTTGCCGCTGGTGATCTCTTTCACTTTCGCGACGAAGTCCTCGTCGCGATAGAGGATCGTGTGATGGCAGCCGTTCGCCTTGGCGAGCTCCGCCTTTTCCTTGGAGCCGACCGTGCCGATCACCGTGGCGCCGAGATGGTTCGCCCACTGGCAGAGGATGAGGCCGACACCGCCGGCGGCCGCGTGCATCAGCACGATCGAGCCTTTGCCGACCTTGAAGGTGCGGTTGACGAGGTATTGCACCGTCATGCCCTTGAGCATCATGCCGGCAGCCTGCTCGTAGCTGATGTTGTCGGGCAGCTTCACCGCGCGGTCGGCGGGAACAATTCGCTCGGCTGCATAGCCGCCAAGCGCCGTCACGACACCGACGCGGTCGCCGACCTTCACGTCGGTCACGCCGGGACCGACCGCGATCACTTCGCCGGCGCTCTCGTTACCCGCGATGAAGGGCAGGCCGACGGGCGAGGGATAGGCGCCTGCGCGGAAATAGGTGTCGATGAAATTGACGCCGCTGGCGTGCTGCTTGATCTTGATCTGGCCCTGGCCCGGCGCCGGGATTTCGATGTCTTCATACGTCAGAACTTCGGGCCCGCCGGTTTTGTGAACGCGCACTGCCGCGACCATGTTTCACCCCTTCAATGAGTTTGGTTTGTTATCCGGACTGAATTCGGCGGCGATCATAGGCAGCGGCGCGCCGAGCGCAAGCACGCTCACCTAATCGTCATTCCGGGGCGCGGGCCCCTGCCCGCGGACCTGGAATCCACGCCGCAGCGTTAGGGGATATGGAGTCCGGGCTCGCGGCCTAAAGGCGGCGCCCCGAATGACGCGATAAATCCTACCGCGCGCCTGACACACGCAAGTTGGCGCCGTTGACATAGGACGCGGCGTCCGAGAGCAAGAACAGGATGGCTTCCGCAACCTCGTCCGCCTTCCCCGGCCGGCCCATCGGCAGCATGGGCGTGACGCGCTCGATGCGGCCCGGCGGCTGAATGTCGGTATCGATCACGCCGGGCGAGACCGCGTTGATGCGCATGCCTTCCTTGGCGACCTCGCGCGACGCGCCGATCACCATGGAATCGACACCGCCCTTGGCGGCCGCGTACCAGATGCATTCGTTGGCGCCGCCGATCGACGCGGCCATCGACGACAGCATCACGACCGCGCCGCCGTTGCCGCCGTGCTTGGTGGACATGCGGCGAATGCAGGCGCGCAGGCACAGAAGCGCGCCCAAGGTGTCCACCTCCAGCACTTCGCGCATCTTGTCGGCCGACGCTTCATCGAGCCGCGAATATTGTCCGTTGATCCCGGCCGAGTGGACGAAATGGGTGAGCGGCCCGAGCTCGCGTGCCGCCGTGTCGAAGACGCGCTCGATGTCGGCTTCGAGCCCCATATGGCCCTGGATGGCGACGGCCTTGCCGCCGGCGTCCTTCACGGATGCGACCACGCTCGCCGCGGCGTCGGCGTTCGCGTTGTAGTTCACCGCGACGTCATAGCCCTGCTCGGCCGCGAGGCG
>DATARB010000315.1:0-3792 GCA_036264375.1 Pseudolabrys sp. | reverse complement strand
GGTCACTTCGCCGGTCTTGGTGTCGATCATCTGAATGGTGTCGTCGTCGCCGACCGCCACGAGGCAGTATTTGTCATCCTTGGTCAGTTCGATGCCGCGCGGGCGCTGGCCGACCTTGATCGTCTTAACCACTTCCATCTTGTCGGTGTCGATGACGCTGACCGTGTTGCTCTTCTCGTTCGACACATAGGCCATGTAAGCGTGTGTCGGATTTGCGAGGGCAATGAGTGACGCCGCGGCCATGATCTGCAAATTCGTCATCGGATGATTCCCATCACTGCAATTTGCATTTGGTTTCGGGGCGGTCGTAGCCGAGCGTATCGAGCTCCGAATATTGATGCAGGAAGCCCTCCTGCGGCGATACGGAGACGATTGTTCGCGCATCGGTGAGCAGGATCGGCTGCCGTAGTTGCAAGTCCCAGTCACGCAGGGTCAGCTTCTGGCCCTTGAAGGCGGCGAGCGCGAGTTGCGGACTTTTCAAATATTCAAGGATGACCTTGGGATCGGCGGAGGCCTTGCGCGACACGGCTTCGCCGATCATGCGAACGGCGGTCCAGGCCTGCATGTCGAGCGCTGTCATCAGCCGTTTGTATTGCGCGACGAAACGGCTCTGCATCTGGACGCCACCCCACAATCCGTTCGATGCGTCCCAACTCGTCGGCATCAGTCCGGCGGAGCCGGCCACCGGGCGCGCGTCCCAGGTGCGGTAGGGCAGGTACGAGGCGAACACTTCGCTTTCGTCGGCGGCGACCAGCACGTCATAGTCGGGCGCCTGCTGCGTGAAGACCGGAATCTGCCGTTGAATTTGCACAACGCCGCTGTCGGTGCGCCGCGCGCCACCGGTGTCCTTGAACTCGCGCTCCTGCACGATCTTGGCGCCGAACTTGGTCGCAGCGCGCTTGAGCGCCGCGGCAAAGAGCTTGTCATCGTCATGTGAGCCTGTCATCAGCAGCCAGCGGTTCCACTTCTTCCAGATGAGATACTGCGCGAGCCCATCGGCCAGCATTGCGCGAGACGGCGCGGTGTGGATGATGTTGGCGCGGCAATCCTCTTGCCGCAGCCGATCGTCGATCGCCGCGGCGTTGAACAAAAGCATGCCGCGCGCTTTCGCCGCATCGGCGGCTTTGAGCAGAGCATCGGCGGGCAGATCGGCGACGACAAGCGAGACGCCCTGACCGGCCAATGTCGTCACCGCCGCGGCTGGATCGTTATCGGGCTTGAGATGCACATCGATCAGCGAGAAGCGCTGATTGAGGAAGCGTCCGGTGGTGTCGTTATCCTTCGCCGCCATCTCGGCGCCCGCCAGCCCATCGTCGGGCGGCGGCATCTGCGTCAGCGAGATCGTCTCCGGATGCGCGGCGCGCCGCAGATAGCCGATCTTGATATCGAGCGGCTCCGCGGCAGCGGCGGTTGCAACGCAAAAAATGACGACGAGGGCGCAGATTGGGAACCGGATCACGGCAGCCTTCCGATCAACGGCGCCCCCACGTTTCCTCACTTTTTATTTTGGTAAATTAGACTGCCATTCCTTGTTCAAATCAAGGTGGATATTGCCTAAGCTTCCACCCAGGCATTCTTCCAGCCGGAAAGGCGGGGTGCTGCGATGATGCGCGCGCTTTGGACGCAGGTGATTTTCTTCGCCGCATTGTTCGCGGGCGCGACGGCACAGGCCGCCGCCAAACAGCCCGTGGCGGTGTTTGATTTCGAACTGATCGATACCAGTCTCGACGGCGAGATGAACGGGCCGCGCGCGGACGAGCAGCAGCGCATTCAGCTCATCAGCAATGCGCTTCGCAGCCGCCTCGGTGAAGACGATAAATTCCAGGTGGTCGATATCGCGCTGGTGAACGCCAAGGCGCACGCGGTTCATCTGCAGGAGTGCGGCGGCTGCGATGCCGATCTCGCCGCCAAGGCCGGCGCCACGCTATCGATCACCGGCACGGTGCAGAAGGTGTCGAACCTGATCTTGAACATGAGCATCTATGTGCGCGACGTGGCGAGCGGACGTGTTGTCGCAGCGATGAACGCCGACATGCGCGGCAACACGGATGAGTCCTGGTCGCGCACGATTGACTGGCTGGTGCGCAATCGCCTGCTTGCGGCTCTCGATGGAGTTAAACAATGACATTGCTGCTGGCCAGCGTGACCGGACCGGCCGAGGCAGAAATCGCGGTCGCCCATGGCGCCGACATCGTCGACCTGAAAGACCCGGCCCAGGGGGCGTTGGGCGCGCTCGAGCCGGCGGCGGTCCGGGCGACAATCGCGGCCATCGCGGGGCGCCGCCCGGTGAGCGCGGTGACCGGCGATCTGCCGATGCAGTCACACATTATATATGCGGCGGTGGAGGCCATGGCGGGGGCCGGGGTCGACTACGTCAAGGTTGGTCTGTTCGCGGACGGGAAGCGCGAGGACTGTATCCGCGCACTACAGCCCCTGGCGCGGCTGACCAAGATCGTGGGTGTGATGTTTGCCGACCACGGCGCGGATGCCTCGCTCGCGCCGGTGATGGCGGAATCCGGGTTTGCCGGCGCCATGCTCGATACGGCCAACAAGACCGGAGGCCGCCTGCTCGATCATGCCGATGTCGCGAGCCTCGGCGTGTTTGTGCGCGCCTGCCGCGACCATCGTCTGCTCAGCGGGCTCGCCGGATCGCTGGAGGCGCCGGACGTGCCACGCCTGTTGCTGCTCGCGCCCGACTATCTCGGCTTCAGGGGCGCGTTGTGTGCGGCGCACGACCGCAAGGCCGGGCTCGATCCCGCCGCATTGAGTCTGATCCGTGGGCTTATTCCGCGCGACGGACGCAGCGCCAAGGTGGAGCCTTCCGAAGCGGGCAAAGCCGACCTCAGGCTTCTGGCCGCACACGGCTATTCCGCCGATGCGGCGAAAGACAGCGGCGACTCCGATCGCGTCTTCGTGCACGATCTCGTGCTGCCGGTGCGCATCGGTGCCTACGTGCACGAGCACGCCGCGGCGCAGAATGTCCGCTTCAGCGTCGAGGCGGAGATCGCGCGCGCGAGCCAGCCGGCGCAGGATATGCGCGACGTGCTCTCCTACGACATCATGACCGATGGCATCCGCCTGATTGCGACCGACGGCCACACGGCGCTGGTCGAGACTCTGGCTGAGCGCATTGCGGCCTTCGTGCTGGGCTTCCCGCGCGTGCAGCAGGTGACGGTAAAAATCGAGAAGCTGGACGTCGGTCCCGGCCGCGTCGGCGTGGAGATCAGGCGGCAGCGGCCGCCGGAGGTCGCCAAGATCTATCAGCTCTATCCCGCGGCGCGGACGCGGTCCGTGGATTAGATGAGCATGCCCGATATCACCGTTGTGAAGCTCGGCGGCAGTCATGCCGGCTCCGCGCACCTTGATGCGTGGCTCGATGCGCTCGCCGCTTGCGGCGGCCGCGCAGTTATCGTGCCCGGCGGCGGCGCCTTCGCCGACGCGGTACGCGCGGCGCAAGTCAGCATGGGCTTCGACGATGCCATCGCGCACCATATGGCGTTGCTGGCGATGGAGCAGTTCGGGCTGGCGCTGACGAGCAAACGGCCGGGCCTTCGCATTGCAGCATCGCGCGACGCCATCGCCGCCACTTTGCGCAAGGGCAAGGTGCCGGTTTGGGCGCCCGCAAAGATGGCACTGCGCGCCAAGCAAATTCCGGCCACGTGGGATGTCACCTCGGACAGCCTCGCCGCCTGGCTTGCCGGCCGCATCGGGGCAACGCGGCTGCTGCTGGTCAAACACGGCGCGCCGTCCACGCCTGTGTCTGCGGCCGAACTCGCCGCGCACGGCGTGGCC
>DATARB010000251.1:0-5671 GCA_036264375.1 Pseudolabrys sp. | reverse complement strand
GGCATCGGCACACTCTACCGGCATTTTCCGACGCGTGAAGCCCTGTTCGAAGCGGTCTACCGCCGCGAAGTGGACCAACTCGCCGATCTGGCGGAACAGCTGAAGCGAGAGCCGCCTGTCGAGGCCTTGCGGCACTGGATGCGTTCGAACGTGAAGTTCGTTGCCACGAAAAAGGGCATGTCGGCGGCACTCGCGCTCGCCTACACATCGGAACTCGTCTCCTATTCGTTCGATCGGCTGACGCGCGCCGTCCGTGGACTCCTCGACCGGGCGATCGCCGCAGGCGAAGTACGCGACGACATCAGCCCGGAAGATCTCCTGCGGGCCCTTGTCGGAATGTGCTATCTGCACGATCAGCCCGGCTGGCAGGCAAGCGTTCTGCGCCTCGTTGATGTCTTCGTCGATGGGCTGCGCACGCGGCCCGATAAATCCGGTTCCAAGACAAAGACGAAAACGTCTGCGTAATGATGGTCGTGCTCACGTCTTGCGCAGTTGTGCTTCGGCTGACGGCCTGCCCAGCCCTCTCATTGCCGCAATGAGCGGGTAGCCATGACTACGTCATGCAGTCAGAGTTGAATGACGCTCGCCCCACTGCCGGCAAGCCACCTCCCCTCGCCTGGGACTACGATCGGGGTGAGACCATTGCCGACGCCGTCGTGCACACGCTCGGCCTCGCCTTGGCACTCGGCGGCGCTGCGGTCCTTGTCGTCAAGGCCGTCGAGAGCGCCAGCGCGGTTCATTTAGCAGCGATTGCAATCTATCTCGTCGGCCTTCTCGCGCTGCTGGGTTTCTCCGCGGCATACAATTTGTGGCCGGTGTCACCGCTCAAATGGTGGCTGCGCCGCTTCGACCATTCGGCCATCTATCTCCTGATCGCCGGGACCTACACGGCCTTTCTGCTGCCGCTGCACGGGTCACGGCCTGCGGCGCTGCTTGTGGGAGTTTGGCTCACAGCAATTGCCGGCATAGCGATCAAAGTTTTCTGGCCGCAGCGTTTCGATGGCACGTCGGTTGCCCTTTATCTGGTCATGGGCTGGAGCGGTCTTTTCGCGCTTCGCCGCATTGCCGAAGCGTTCAGCCCGGGCACGTTCTGGATGATTGTCGTCGGAGGCGCACTCTATTCGGTGGGAGTTATCTTTCACCTCTGGAGGAACCTGCGCTTTCAGAACGCCATCTGGCACGGCTTCGTGCTCGCCGCGGCCGTGTGCCACTACACGGCGGTGCTGACATCGGTAACGGCCCTCACTTGATGTGAGCGACCAGAAAGTCGATGAACAAGCGCACCTTGAGCGCCAGATGACGCGTCGGCGGATAGATTGCGTACAGCGTCAGCGGCGGCGCCTTGTAATCCGATAGGATCGCGCGCAGCGCTCCGTCCGTGAGCGCATTCTCGGCGATGAACACAGGCAGAAGCGCAATGCCGCAGCCTTTGACCGCGGCATCGCACAGGACTTCCGCATTATTGGCGCAGAGCGTCCAGCTCGGCTGGATCCAGTGGTCGCCATCCTTGCCGGTCAGTTTCCACTGGTTGCCGGTTGAGAGGAAACCGTACGTCAGACAGTTGTGCTGCCGCAGGTCGCTTGGATGCGCCGGTGTACCGTTCCGTTTGAGATAATCGGGGGAGGCGCAGACCACCCGGTCGATCGGAACGATCTTGCGCGCGATCAGGCTCGACGACTCGAGCTCGGCAATGCGCAGCGTGACGTCGAGTCCCTCCTGGACCGGATCGACGTGCTCGTCGGTCAGGACAAGCTGTATCTTGAGTTCGGGATAGAGCGCCATGAAGTCGGCGAGTAGCGGGCCAAGCTTGATTGTCCCGAAGGACATCGGCGCATTGACGCGCAGCAGGCCGCGCGGCGTCGCGTGCGATTGCGCGACCGACTGATCGGCTGCGTCGACGTCCGCGAGAATAGAGACGGCGCGCTCGTAGTAAGACTGCCCGCTTTCGGTCGCGGCGGCGTGACGCGTCGTGCGGTTCAAGAGCTGAACCCCGAGATCGTCTTCAAGCTCGGCGATGTATTTGCTGACCGCCGAGCGCGA
This sequence comes from Pseudolabrys sp., assembly GCA_036264375.1. Lineage (GTDB taxonomy): Bacteria > Pseudomonadota > Alphaproteobacteria > Rhizobiales > Xanthobacteraceae > Pseudolabrys. The sequence goes on along the minus strand of DATARB010000251.1, from coordinate 3,631 downwards.
CAGCCGCAGTTGCCGCCCTGCTTCCGAGAAGCTGCCCAGTTCGACGACCTTCACAAACGCCCTCAAGCTGCCGAGCTTGTCCACGAGCACCTCCTGGAGCGAACTGCGTTTGTGCCGCACCTTGCTCCGCTCATTCCCGCGCACGCGGGAATCCAGAAAGCAACGGAAAACCGGACTTTAAGAGCTGGGTCCCCGCTGGAGCCTGTACTCGGGCCGGCCAAAGGCCGGACCTGTGTGCGGGGACGAGCGGGCGACTCCGGATAAATGCGACACACGCTAAACGGTGAATTCTTATTGTCTCCATATCATAGACAATAATGCCACAAGAAACCGAATTGTCTTTGTTTTCGTCTCGACCAAATAATCCATCGAACGAAGCCGAGGTGGCTTCATCCGCAGGAGCAGTTCGATGTCAGGCCTTCACCACGTCACGGCGATCGCAGGCAAAGCCTTGCAAAACTTCGACTTTTACACCCAGTTGCTAGGGCTCCGCTTCGTCAAGCGGACGGTCAATTTCGACGACCCGACCACCTATCACCTCTATTATGGCGACGAGACCGGCCGGCCGGGCACCATCCTCACCTTCTTCCCCTGGGAGCATGCCGCCAAAGGCCGCGGTGGCGTTGGCCAGACGCACCAGACGTCGTTCCGGGTGCCGGCGCGCTCGCTCGGCTATTGGACGCAGCGCTTCATCGAAAAAGGCGTCGCCTTTGAGCCGCTGGAGAAGCGCTTCGGCGAGAGCGTGCTGGCGTTCTCCGATCCTGACGGCATGAGCCTCGCCCTCGTCGGCGTCCCCGACGCCGGGAATGAGCCGGCCTGGAGCAACGGCGACATTCCGGCGGACAATGCGATCCGCGGCTTCCACGGCGTCACGCTGCTGCTCGACGACGCCGCCAAGACCGGCGCGATCCTGACCGACGTGTTTGGCTTCAAGGAGGTCACGCGCGAAGGCTCCGTGATCCGTTACCGCGCGTCCGACGCGGAGGTCGGCAACATCGTCGATATCTACGAGGCGAAAGGCTTCCTGCCCGGACGCCAGGGCCGCGGTTCGGTCCACCATATCGCCTTCCGTGCCGCGGATGACGCCGAGCAGGCCGAGATGGCGCGCAAGCTGGTGACGCAGCACAGGCTGCATCCGACCGAGCAGCGCGACCGCAATTACTTTCGCTCGGTCTACTTCCGTGAGCCGGGCGGCGTGCTGTTCGAGATCGCGACCGACATCCCCGGCTTCGCCGTCGACGAACCGGTGGATTCACTCGGCCAGGCTTTGAAGCTGCCGGCCTTTCTGGAAGCGCACCGGAAGGACATCGAGAAAGTGCTGCCTGCCTTGGAGGAGGTTGCGTGATGTCGTCACTTAGCTTCGTTCACCGCTTCGAGCCCGCGACAGCGGCCGACGCGCCGCCGCTCCTGCTTCTGCACGGGACCGGCGGCGATGAGAATGATCTTCTGCAAGTCGGCAAGGCGGTCGCTCCCGGGGCCGCCCTGCTCTCCCCGCGCGGCAAAGTTCTGGAGCACGGGATGCCGCGCTTCTTCCGCCGTCTGGCGGAAGGTGTGTTCGACGAGGACGACGTCCGCCGCCGTGCCGAGGAGCTTGCCGATTTCATCGGCAAGGCGCGCTCGCACTATGGCCTCGCCGCGCCCGTCGCACTCGGCTACTCGAACGGCGCGAACATCGCCGCGGCTGTGATGCTGCTACGGCCGGAGACTTTGGCGGGCGCCGTTCTGTTGCGGGCGATGGTGCCGCTCCGGCAGCCGCCAAACGCCGACCTCACCGGAAAAAATGTTCTGATCCTCAGCGGCTCGCAGGACCCGATCATTCCCCTGGACAACGCAACGCGCCTCGCCACGCAACTGCGCGACGCGGGCGCGACGGTCGACCACCGCATCTTGCCTGCCGGGCACGCATTGTCGAACGCAGACCTGCAGTTGAGCAGCCAATGGCTCGCCAAGACTTACGCCCCTGGTGCAGCGGAGGACCGGATGCAGGCAGCCGGCCAATAAATCATTGCGACGGCTGGCTGCCGAAACCGCCCGATATGAAGTGACTGACCTTCGGAGTGCCGTCGATCTGGAAACGATTGACGGCCTCCTGCAGGCTGCGGTCGGAACCGGTGACGCGATGGTGTTGCCGCAAATGATCCAGCCAGGAGTCCAAGAGAAACGTCTCGAGGAACCGGCCCGGCGCCGACAGGTCCTCGAAGATATCGCAATCGAATGCGCCGTCGCGGCGACGCTCATCCGCGAATTTATAGACGGCGGCTAAAAACGCCGCGCGATCTTCGGGCCTGATCGTGTATTCGACCGTCACGAGCACCGGCCCCCGATCCGCTTCAACCTCTTCTGCTGGCACGACCTCGGGCCAGTGCATTGACGGCGACAGATCGAGGCCCGCGCCGGTTTGCAGCTTCCAGCGCCACAGCAGCGGGATCGTCGCGAGAGCGCCTGCGGCGGCGATCAGATGCGTTGCGGGCAGGCCAGCCAACGATGCGACCTTTCCCCACACGGCGCTGCCGACCGTCAGGGCGCCGAACATCACCATGCCGAAAATCGAAAGACCGCGGCCGCGCACCCAACCCGGCAAGGCGACTTGCGCCGACACATTCACCATCGCCAACACCGCGATCCAGGAGACGCCAGCGACCAGGCTTCCGGCAAGCGCGGTCGCCGGCTGCCGCGCCAGCCCGAACAGCGCCAACGCAATCGCGGTTCCGATCGTGCCAGCCGCCATGAGACGATCCGCGCCGAGATGGCGTTTGAGGAGCGGCAATAGAAACGCACCGCCGACAGCGCTGGCCCCGATCGCGCCGAGCAAGATGCCGTACAGCTTCGGGCCCCCGGCAACCTGGTCACGCGCGACAAGCGGCAACAGCGCCCAATAGGCGCTCGCGAACAGGAAGAATCCTGCTGCTCGTATCAGCGTCGCTCGCAAAGGCGCGTTATGGCGCGCATGTCTGAGGCCCGCGCGGATCGCGCGATTGAATCGCTCCGGCGGAAGGCGGCTTGTCGATTCCTCCTTGGGCTTCCACCAGAGGAGACCACCGATCACCCCGAGTGCCATCAGCGCGTTCAGCCAATATGGCGCAGCCAATCCCCACGCCGCGATAATCAGGCCGGCAAGGGCTGGGCCGATCGCCCGGCTGACATTGAATCCCACGCTGTTCAGCGCGACGGCGGCTTGCAGGTGAGGCGGCGGCACCAATTGCGGCACGATCGATTGCCAGGCCGGCGCGATGAGCGCGGCTCCCGCCGCAGCCAAAAATGAAAAGACGAGCAGCGAGGTCGCGCTCACGCGCTCCATCCACACCATCGCGCCGAAAAGCGCGACAAGCACCGCGAGTCCGATCTGGATGAAGATGAGCAGGCGCCGGCGGTCGACGATATCGGCAAGCGCTCCGGCAGGCAGCGCAAATGCAAACATCGCGAGTGAGCCGGCGACCTGCACGAGCGCGACCGTAAACGGGTCGGGATCGAGGCTCGTCATCAGCCACCCGGCGGCGGCGTTCTGCATCCAGGTGCCGATGTTGGAGACGACCGTCGCGGCCCAGAGAACCGAAAACGCGGGATGACTGAACGGAGCGAGCGACGACTGCCCCGTATCCGAAGACGCGCCTTGAGGCACCGCTGTGGCCAT
>DATARB010000249.1:0-1783 GCA_036264375.1 Pseudolabrys sp. | reverse complement strand
GAGGCGGATCGTCAGCTGGCCATCGTCAGCCAGCTTCTGGATCACGGCATAGTCCTCCGGAAAGTTTTGGAAGCCGCCGCCGGCGTCGATCGCGCCGGTGACGCCGAGCCGGTTCAGCTCGCGCATGAAATGGCGCGTCGAGTTGACCTGGTACTCGAAGGGCAGCTTTGGTCCCTTGGCGAGCGTCGCATAGAGGATGTTTGCGTTGGGCTTGGCGAGGAGCAGTCCGGTCGGGTTGCCGCTCGCGTCGCGGACGATCTCGCCGCCGGGCGGCTGCGGCGTGTCCTTGGTATAGCCGGCGGCGCGCAGTGCAGCGCCGTTGAGGATCGCCCGGTCGTAAAGGTGGAGCAGGAAGACGGGGGTGTCGGGAGCAACGGCATTGAGTTCTTCGATGGTCGGCAGGCGCTTCTCGGCGAACTGATGCTCGGTGAAGCCGCCGACCACCCGCACCCATTGCGGCGGCGGGGTAATCGCGACCTGCCGCTTCAGCATGCCCATGGCGTCGGCGAGCGACCGCACGCCGTCCCAGCGCAGCTCCATGTTGAAGTTGAGCCCGCCACGGATGATGTGGAGATGATTGTCGATCAGTCCCGGCAGCGCGCGGCGCCCCTTCAGGTCAACGACGCGCGTGTTCGGGCCGGCAAGAGGCATGATTTCGGCGTCTGTTCCCACGGCCGAAAACTTGCAGTCCTTGATCGCCACGGCACTGGCCGTCGGATTGGCGCGGTCGAGGGTCGTGAAGAGGCCTCGATGCAGGATGACATCGGGTGCATTCATGAGAGTATTTCCTTCGATTCGGCCGCTGCGGTCGCAGCCTGGTCGGATTGTCCGGAGGGCTGGCCGGGGAGCATTCCAAAGATATGCGCCGTGCAGTGTGTCTGCCGCCAGGCGACATGGAAGGCCGAGCCCGCCAGCATCTGCTTGCCGACCGGGATGATCTGCTCGCCGACGAGCATGCCCGCCAACCCGATCAGCGCGACAACCGGCGGAGCCGGCGAGCGGACGCTCAGCAGGCTGTAGATCACGCCAACCAGAATTCCCGCGCCAAGCGATATCAGGTAAATCTTCACTGGCTCGCCTCCATAACAGACAGGACAGGTGGCAATGGCCGGCCAGCGCACAGGCAGCGCCCAGGGCGGAGTGCCATGCCGCCGCCGACCATCACCGGGAGTGGATTGATTGGTGCTCAGTGCCCTTCAGAAGCGCCGAACATCGTCTTGGCGTAGATGACCCCGAGGCCATAGGCGCCACCGAACTTCTTTGCAATGCCCATGGTCAGTTCGTAGGTCTCGGTGCGGGCCCAGTCGCGCTGCAGCTCGAGGAGATACTGCACGGCGCTCATTGGCTGCGCCCCGGCCTGGACCATGCGGTCCATCGCGCGGTCATGCGCCTCGTTCGAGACGTCGCCGCAGGCGTCGGCGATGACGCAGACCTCAAAGCCCTGATCGAGCGCCGACAGCGCGGGCCCGACGATGCAGACGCTGGTCCAGAGGCCGGCGAGGACGACGCGCTTCTTGCCGATCGCATTGATCTGCTTGATGACCTTGGCATCTTCCCACGTGTTCATCGTCGTGCGGTCGATCAGAGCCTGGCCGGGGAAGGCGTCCATGATCTCAGTGAACATCGGACCGGAGAAGCTCTTTTCCGCGACGGTCGTCAGGATGGTCGGGACGCGGAATTCGGCCGCTGCGGACGCAACGAGGCCAGCGTTGTTGCGCAGGTTCACGGCGTCGATCGACTTGGTCGCGAAGGCCATCTGCGACTGAAAGTCGATCATTATCAG
>DATARB010000241.1:0-7071 GCA_036264375.1 Pseudolabrys sp. | reverse complement strand
GATGTTGCGCGCGCGCATCTCAGCTGAAACCGGCGGAAGTGGGTGGGCGGTTTCATACGGCGTATTCGCACGCCGCGCCTGATTGGCCCGCTCGGCGATCGCGGCCGCTTGCGGCCCCTCTGGCCGCGCGGCGAGCCGTTCGAGTTCATCCGGGCCAAAGCGTCCGGCGCGGTAGCGCAAGAATGCGAAATCGAAATGGTCCGGCGTGACTATTCCGGCTTCGAGCCGATGCACTTGATCGGCGACCGAAATTCGCGCCGGATCCAGGACGGGCGAGCGCAGCATCAGCAGCACGCCGACGATGACCAACGCGGTCATGACGTTCGTGCTCTCCAGCGGCTTCATCGCCGCGCCGGCCCGCGCCGCCGCGTAGATGTAACCGGCGGCATAGAAGGCGGCGACTACGACGCAGGCGGTGGCAATGATGCGATCCGGTGTCCAGCCATATTGCGCAACGCGCAGATAGAGCGCGATGGCGGCGAGCGCCGTCAGCGCCACAATGGCGATGGCCGCGAGCACCTTGGCGTAGCGCAACACCGCGGCGGTGCGATCGTCCACGCGTCCGTCCTGGTGCGCGGCGTTGATCAGGAAAATCAGGGCTGCCGCGGCGATCAGCAGGATGCGCGCCGCCCAACGGGTGCCCCACAACGGCGCGAGGCCGGTGAACGCCAGCGCCACAACGAAGCCCGCCGCGATGAGCGCCATCAAAGGCAGAAGCCACGACAGCAACACCAAGAGCAGCGTGCGCGTGCCCTGCACGATGCTTGCGCGCACGTCGGTGACGTGAAGCGCGCATGCGAAGGCCAGCGCCGTGACTGGAATGTAGAATGTCTGTTTCCTGATCAGCGTTGCGAAGAATTCGATGCGGATCAGTCGGAATAGTTCGCCGCCGAGGAACAGCAGAGCCCACAGCACCGCGACGAAACACATGGCGAGCACGAATTGCACGCCGTGCTTCCACGACACGTCGAAATGCGTCGGATAGGTCGCGATCACGCGACGATCGGCGTCTCCGGCGACCGTCAATGTGTGGACGATGAACAGGATCGCGGAAAGCGAGAACCACATCGTGGCGGTGGGCACGATGCGCGGCATCTGCGGTACGCCGAAGAGCGTGACCGGATCGCGCAGGATGTCGTAATAGGCCAGGCCGGCACAGATCGCGGTGGCGACCGCGCCCCAGACGATGAGTGTCCGCGGCCGCAGATTGCCAAGACCGGAAATCACCAAAGTCGGGACAAAGAAGGCCACGGTGACCAGCAGCGCGAAGACGTTTCCGTTGGTCGCAGGCCAGATTTTTTGCTGCACGGCCTGATAGAGCAGCGACAACGCTATGCCCTGAGCCAAGCCGACACCGAGGCGGCTGACGACATGGCCAGGCAAGGTCAGTCTCATTCACAGGCTCCCGGCGGCATTTGGCGCGGCGTGCATGCCACACTCTTATACCGTCAGGCGCGTCGTTCGGCGATGGGTTGAAGGATCGGTGTCGAGGCAAATTCCGAACCGGCGACGACGCGATGTCTACGCCCGGTGATACGGGTGGCCGGTAAGGATCGTGGTTGCGCGATAGAGCTGCTCCAGCAGCATGATGCGCACGAGCTGATGCGGCCAGGTGGTGGCGCCGAAGGCCATCCTCAGCGTGGCCTTGTCGCGCAGGCTGGGGCTCAGTCCGTCGGCGCCGCCGATCATGAACACCACGGCCGGTTTGTCGTCGCCGCGCCATTGGCTGATCTGCGCGGCCAGAGTGTTGCTGTCGAGATTATCGCCGCGCCCATCGAGCAGCACGACCGGCGCGCCTTGCGGGATGATGTTGGCGAGCGCGATCGATTCCTCGAGCATGCGCTTGCCCGGATCCTCGGCGCGGCTTTCGCGGATTTCGACAATTTCGACGTCGCGCAGACCGAGGCTGCGCCCAGTCTGTGCCGCGCGCTTGCGATAGCGCTCGGACAGTTCGGTCTCCGGGCCCTGCTTCAGGCGTCCAACGGCGGCAACGACAATACGCATCGTGCCGGGAAGTGTATCAGCTTGGACGTCTTTCGTCCGCTGGACCTGCCGACCACATCTTTTCCAGATTGTAGAAGGCGCGGATTTCCGGCCGGAAGACGTGGACGATGATGTCGCCTGCGTCGATCAGCACCCAGTCGCCCTGCCGCATGCCCTCAACGCGGACGCCGGATTTGCCAGCCTGGTGGAGATCCTTGACCACGCGATCGGCGATCGATGCGACATGGCGCTGGGAGCGGCCAGTGGCCACGACCATGTAGTCGCCGATCGAGGATTTGCTGGTGAGATCGATGGATACGGTGTCCTCGGCTTTACTGTCGTCGAGGCACGCGAGGACGGTGCGGAGTGTCTCATTCGCACTGGGGCGAGTGGAGACGGTTTCGGGCATACGCTGTGCCCGAGAGAGTGCAGGTGTGGGCAGGGGTCCTGATCCTTTCTGTTGGTCCTGTTGATCGCACTCGGACCCGGCGACAGACCGGGGACTCACAAAAACATAACTACTCCGCCGCCTTGTTACTACCCTTCGCGGGCACTCTTGGTTCCTCGGCGGCAGGTTTCTTGGTTTCCTTGGTGTCGCGCAGGGCCCGCAGAGCCGTGGACGACAGGGGCGACTTCAGCCCGTGCAGGAAAGCCCAGGCCGGGGGATGACGCCCGGGCAGGCTGGACACGTTGTTTTCCGGGATACGCGCGTAGCGGAACGCCTGACCGGCCGGACTGGCGCCGGCGTAAAGGCTCGGTCCCAGGCGATCGATCACCACGATGGGCACCAGCTTCGCTATGTCGCGCCATTTCTGCCAGCGGTGAAAGCTCCGCAGGTTGTCCGCGCCCATGATCCAGACGAACTGCACCCCGGGGCAGCGGGCCCGCAGCCAGGAGATGGTGTCATAGGTGTATCGCGTCTTGATGACGGCCTCGAGCCCGGTGACGTCGACGCGCGGGTCGTTGATCAGGGCGCGGGCGGCCGCGATGCGGTCGCGGAGCGGGGTCAGTCCGCTGGTGTTCTTGAGCGGATTGCCCGGCGTGACCAGCCACCAGACGCGGTCGAGCTTGAGCCGCTTGAGCGCCAGCAGGGTGGCGGCGCGATGCGCCTCGTGCGGGGGATCGAACGTCCCGCCGAACAGTCCGATTCTCATCCCGGGCGCGTGCGGGGGCAGGGCGCGCTCGGTGCGGGGCAACTCTTGCGGGTTCACGGCCGGGTCTGACCGCTTCCGCGAATGCGGTACTTGAACGTGGTGAGTTGCTCGGCGCCGACCGGGCCACGCGCATGCAGGCGGCCGGTGGCGATGCCGATCTCGGCGCCGAAGCCGAACTCGCCGCCGTCGGCGAACTGGGTCGAGGCGTTGTGCAGAACGATCGCCGAGTCCACCTGCGCCAAGAATTTCTCCGCCGTGGCCGCGTCATCGGTGATGATGGCGTCGGTGTGATGCGAGCTGTAACGCTCGATGTGGGCGATGGCGCCGTCGACCCCGTCCACCACTTTGGCGGCGATGATGGCGTCGAGATATTCGGTGCCCCAGTCGTCCTCGGCCGCCGGCTTGACTCGGCTGTCGGCTGCCTGGACCGCCTTGTCGCCGCGAATTTCGCAGCCGGCGTCGAGCAGCATGTCGACCAGGGGCTTGAGATGGGTCGGCGCGCAGGCGCGATCGACCAGCAGCGTCTCGGCGGCGCCGCAGACGCCGACGCGCCGCATTTTTGCGTTGAGCACGATGGTTTTCGCCATGTCGAGGGAGGCTGCCTTGTCGACATAGACATGACAGACGCCTTCAAGGTGCGCAAATACCGGCACGCGGGCTTCCGCCTGCACGCGCGCCACCAGGCCCTTGCCGCCGCGCGGGACAATCACGTCGATGTTGCCGTCGAGGCCGCCGAGCATGAACCCCACGGCGGAGCGGTCGCGGGTCGGCACCAGCTGGATCGCGGCCGGGGGGAGACCGGCCTCGCCGAGGGCCTGCTCCATCGCCGCGACGATAGCGCGGCTGGACCGAGTCGAGTCCGAGCCGCCGCGCAGGATGGCGGCATTGCCCGATTTCAGGCACAGCGCGCCGGCGTCGGCGGTGACGTTGGGGCGGCTCTCGTAAATGATGCCGATGACGCCGAGGGGGACGCGCACGCGCTCGATGCGCATGCCGTTCGGCCGGGTCCAGGCCTCGGTGACGGCGCCGACGGGGTCCTTGATCGCCCGGATCGCCTCGATTCCGGCGGCGATGCCTTCGATCCGGGCTTCGTTCAGGGCCAGCCGGTCGAGCAGGGAACCGGCCACCCCCGCAGCCCGCGCCTCGGCAACGTCCTCGGCGTTGGCGGCCAGGATCCGGTCCTTTTGTGCACGAATGGCTGCAGCCATGCGCGCCAGCGCATCATCCTTTTGCGCTGTGGACGCGAGCGCGAGCACACGCGCGGCGGCGCGCGCCTTGCGTCCGATTTCGCCCATGGCAGCGGCGATATCGCCAGTACCCTCGATGCTTTTCAGCGGCGCAGTCATAGTGGCAGGTCCGTCAGCCCTTTAACTGGGCTTACCTATCACGTCGTCGTTTCGACCGCGAGGTGGCTGGGGGCTGGGTCTGGCAGGCGCATAGCAGGCTCCCTGTAGGCTTTTAGCAGCTTACAGCCTGGGGATACCGTGGATAACCATGCAACCGATGCAACCTGTCAATCGGGCTGCACATTGGGCTGACAGGCTCACCACGTCTCTCAATTGCGTTTGATCGCCCAAAAGAGTGGTTCCCCGCCCCGATTGCGCTGGTTCAATCTTTTGGTACGGTCATTCGCGTGGAGGTTGTCATGGCGTACCGTTCCAGTCGTCTCCCCAGCCGGTTTCCGGTCGGCACCAAATTTGTCATCGAAAGCCGGCCGGGTGATCCCCGCGATGGCGATCAGGTCCAGATTTACACGCGTTATATCGAATTTCCGGACGGGACCTTCCTGCCGTTGCCGCAACATCCTGCCAAGGATAAGCGCACGGCCGGCACGGCGAAAAGGGCTGCCAAGGCCGCCCGCCGCCGGACCCGCTCCCGCAGCACAACCCATTAGATAGGCGCCCCTCGCTCTGAGGATGCCTCTGACGCGAAAACCCCGGCCTCCGGTGGGCCGGGGTTGACGGGCGACCGGTCAATCGCCTTCTGATTTAAGTCCCGCGTGGCGTCACACCGGGATAACGCTCTGGTTGAATCCGGGTTCCATCCGCGACACGGCTACTCGCCGCCCAGCGCCAGATCGTCGCGGTGGATCATCTCGGTGCGGCCTTCGTAGCCCAACAGTTCACGCACGTCGGCAGACGAACGGCCCTTGATCTGCTCGGCGTCGCCCGCGTCATAGGCGATGAGGCCGCGGCCGATCTCGTGGCCGTCCGGTCCGCGCACCACCACCGCGTCGCCGCGGTCGAAGGCGCCCTCGACCTTGGTGACGCCTGCCGGCAGCAGGCTCTTGCCTGAGCGCAGCGCGCGCACCGCGCCGGCATCGATGTGGATCGCGCCGCGCGGCTCCAGTGACCCGGCGATCCATCTCTTGCGCGACGTCACCGGATTGGCCGGCGTCAAAAACCACGTGCAGGCCGCGCCCTTGGCGATGGCCTGCAGCGGATGCGCCACGTGGCCCGAGGCGATGACCATATGCGTGCCGGCGGTGGTGGCGATCTTGCCCGCCTCGATCTTCGTCACCATGCCGCCGCGCGAGAGCTCCGAGCCCGACGCGCCCGCCATGGCCTCGATGTCCGGCGTGATCCGCGGCACGACCGGCACGAGCTTCGCGTCGTTCCCGGCAACAGGCGGCTTGTCGTAGAGCCCGTCGATGTCGGAGAGCAGCACCAGAAGATCCGCGCTTGCCATGGTGGCCACGCGCGCGGCGAGCCGGTCGTTGTCACCGTAACGGATCTCGGTGGTGGCGACGGTGTCGTTTTCGTTGATCACCGGCACGCTGCGCCATTCGAGCAGCTTGGCGATGGTCGAGCGCGCGTTGAGATAGCGGCGGCGCTCTTCCGTGTCGCCGAGCGTGACCAGCACCTGGCCCGCGGTGAGGCCGTGCGCGCTCAGCACCTCCGACCACGAGCGCGCCAGCGCGATCTGCCCGACGGCGGCGGCGCCCTGCGCCTCTTCCAGCTTGAGCGGCCCGCGCGGCAGCTTGAGCACGGCGCGGCCGAGCGCGATGGAGCCGGAGGAGACGACCAGCATGTCGCGGCCATCGGCATGCAGCGCGGCAATGTCGGCGGCGAGGCTCTCCAGCCACGCGCGCTTGAGCGCGCCGGCGGCCGAATCGACCAGCAGCGAGGAGCCGACCTTCACCACGATGCGGCGGAAGGAGGCGAGGGCGGGGGTCTGGGGCAAGGCGGAGTCAGGCATGGGGCCGGTCGGGGGTTTAAGAAGTGCGCGGGGTGTAGCATGGGAGAGAAGTCACGTCATCGGCCGCGCCTGGAGTACAAGGCGTCTCGAACATCGGAGCGAATCACCGATAGTGTGGCGGATGCGCTCCAATCGAACGCAGCGGATGATCGTCACGTGAGCGGCCAGCGAGAACGGAGCATTCGTTTCACCGCGATGGGTACGCAGTGTGCGATCCACGCTTATGGCGAACGCGCGCTTGTCGTTCCGGGTCTTCGCGCCGCGATCGCCGAAGTCGACAGGATCGAGACGAAGTATTCCCGTTATTTGCCGTCGAGTTTGCTGTCGGAGATCAACCGCCGCGCCGCCGCCGGGGGATCGATCGAGGTTGACGAAGAAACCTCAGCGCTCCTCGACTATGCGGGGCGCTGTCATCAAATCAGCGACGGCCTTTTCGATATCACCTCCGGCGCTTTTCGGCAGGTCTGGGATTTCCGCTCCGGACGCGTGCCGGATTTCAACGAGATCGATGCGGTATTGCCACGTGTCGGATATGGCAAGCTGACATGGGAGAAGCCGCGGCTTTCCTTTCCTGTTCCGGGCATGGAGATCGACTTCGGCGGTCTGGCCAAGGAGTACGCCGCGGATCGTGCCGCGGCCATCTGTCGATCGGCAGGGATCGCGTCTGGGCTCGTCGACCTTGGCGGCGACATCGCGGTCGTGGGGCCGCGGCCCGGCAATAACCCCTGGGTCGTCG
>DATARB010000234.1:0-4780 GCA_036264375.1 Pseudolabrys sp. | reverse complement strand
GCTTGGCCGTACTCTTTTTACTCTTCGCCGCCCTGCCCTTCGGTCCGGCCTTCGACTTGACCGTCCGCTTCGCCTTGCCGCGCGCCATGGGATCGCTCCAATTCCGGTAAATTTCGCCCTCGAAGGCCAGACCTAGGCCCGCTGGCGGTAAACCGCAACTCCCGGAACCTCCTCATCCCACATCGTTTTTCGCTCCGCTGGGCGGCCGACACTGGACGAATACAACCTCCGATGGTTATTCTGTACCTCTAGGTTGCGGTCCCGCCCACGGTGGCTGGCGATGCGCAACCGCGTCGAGAGCACCAAGGGCGACCCATGTTGAAGTGCATGTTCGCCGCCGTGATCGCCGCCGGGTTGATCGCGGCGCCGGCGCTCAGCCAGACCGCAGCCGCACAAACACCGGCGCCCGCGACAACAACGGCACCTGCAACGACCGCCGCCAAGCCGAAGAAGGAGCCAAGTGCAGGCCAAGTCGCCATGCATGAGCGTCAGAAGAAGTGCGGTGCGGAATGGCAAGCAGCCAAAGCCGCCGGCAAGGTCGAGAAGGGAATGAAGTGGCCGCAATTCTGGAGCGCCTGCAACAAGCGCCTGAAGTCCGGCACTTGATCGATTGCGGCATCGGTTTGCGGCAGCATCCGCGGCGCGGACCTTGTTTGCGATCCGCCTGAAAGCCAAAGCGAGCCATCTTTAAAAGACGGAGGGCGTCGGAGAGACCTGAAATCTCGCCGACGCCCTCTGTCGTCATCGGAACCGGGGCGCCGCGGAACGATCGCGTTGCGCTGAGCACCCCATGACGCACACCGGCCCGTATGACGCAATCTTCAACACGGTTAAGTGCGAAGATCGGGAAGTGGCGTCAGAAGACTAGATCCGCTTCTTGCGGCCCTTCTTCTTCTTCGCCGTCTTCGCCGCTGCCTTCTTCCTACGTTTAGCCATTGCTGCCCTCCTAGCCATGTAACATGGCGGTGTCGCATTTAGTGCGGTCGGGAATCGACCCGCACTGCATTTCATTTACTACAGCACAACGAAAAAAACAGTGTTCCACTTAACGAAGTGTGTACATGACGCGGACCGAGAACGTGTTCACGCGCAAAGACTTCGCACATGTCGCGCTAGTCACGTCGCATACGCCACCGGCCGCACACATCACCGCAGCAAAACACGACGTGCAAAAACGCGCGATGAAATAAGGTTTTTTTATACATCGACGAATTTTCTTTTTGATCGCAACGCGCAAATCAAAACGCGCGCGCGCATGCCGGCATCGTTCGTTAACGGTGATGGAAATGAATGCGTGTGCGATGCAAAATTTTTTTGCACAGAGCACGTTTTGCAAGGTCGCGAACGCCGGAATCGATCAAAAAACGGCGAATCGGTACCAAGTGATTCGGGATGGATGCCGCCAATGATGGTCGCGATGCGGTGCGAAACGATGGTCGCAAGCACCGTCATGCGACGACGATGGCCGCCGATCGCGCATGCAAAGATACCGCGCGGCGCATCGCCGGCGCGGCATCGACGATGCTCGGCCGAACGATCAGCCGCCGAGCTTGCGCGTGAGGAGTTCGTTGACCGCCTGCGGACTTGCTTTGCCGCCAGACGCCTTCATCACCTGACCGACGAACCAGCCGACCGCTTTCGGATTGGTCCTGGCCTGTGCGACCTTGTCCGGATTGGCGGCGATGATCTCGTCGATCACCTTCTCGATGGCGCCCAAGTCGGTGACCTGCTTCATGCCGCGCGCCTCGACGATGGCGCGCGGATCGCCGCCTTCGGTCCAGAGAATTTCGAATAAGTCCTTGGCAATCTTGCCGGAAATCGTGCCGTCCGCGATCAGGTCGAGCATCGCGCCGAGTTGCTGCGCGCTCACCGGAGACGCGGCAATGTCCTTGCCTTCCTTGTTCAGCCGGCCAAACAACTCATTGATCACCCAGTTGGCCGCCATCTTCGCATCGCGGCCCTTGGCGACCGCTTCGAAGTAGTCGGCGGTCTCGCGCTCGGCGACGAGCACGCCGGCGTCGTAGGGCGACAGTCCGGCGTCGCCTATGAAGCGCGCCTTCTTTGCGTCCGGCAGCTCCGGCAGATGCCGTTCGAGCGCCGCCACCTCCTCCGCCGTCACCTCCAAGGGCAACAGATCGGGATCGGGGAAGTAACGATAGTCGTGTGCCTCTTCCTTGGAGCGCATCGAGCGCGTCTCGCCACGTCCGGCATCGAACAGACGGGTCTCCTGGTCGATGCTGCCCCCGTCCTCGATGATCTCGATCTGCCGGCGCGCCTCGTGCTCGATCGCCTGGCCGATGAAGCGGATGGAATTGACGTTCTTGATCTCGCAGCGCGTCCCGAGCGGCTCGCCCGGCCGCCGCACCGAGACGTTGACGTCGGCGCGCAGCGAGCCCTTCTCCATGTCGCCGTCGCAGGTGCCGAGGTAGCGCAGGATGGCGCGCAGCTTGGTGAGGAAAGCCATCGCCTCTCCGGACGAGCGCAAGTCCGGCTTCGACACGATCTCCATCAGCGCCACGCCGGAGCGGTTGAGATCGACGAAGGACATGGTCGAATGCCGGTCGTGCAGGCTCTTGCCGGCGTCCTGCTCCAGATGCAGGCGCTCGATGCCGACGGTGACGCTCTCGCCGCCCTCGAGATCGACCACGACCTCGCCCTCGCCGACGATCGGCGACTTGTACTGGCTGATCTGGTAGCCCTGCGGCAGATCGGGATAGAAATAGTTTTTCCGGTCGAACACCGACTTGAGATTGATCTTCGCCTTGAGCCCGAGCCCGGTGCGGATCGCCTGCCGCACGCATTCGGCATTGATCACCGGCAGCATGCCCGGCATCGCCGCATCGACCAGCGAGACGTGGCTGTTGGGCGCGCCGCCGAACTCGGTCGAGGCGCCGGAGAACAGCTTGGACTTGGAAGTCACCTGTGCGTGAACTTCCATGCCGACGACGACTTCCCAGTCGCCGGTCGCGCCGCGGATCAGCTTGTCGGGTTTGCTCTGTATGCTCATGGGCCACTATCTATCGCGGCAGACGCTCTCAGACTAGACTTGCCCCGATAAAACATAAAAAGCGTCACGGGGAGCCATCATGAATTTCCAAGGGGTTGTTGCGACGGCGGTTTTGCTATCCGCTTTGGGGGCAGGCTCGGCCAGCGCCGTAGAGATCACGGTTCTGTCGACCCAGGCCACCGAGCAGGGCTGCCGCGAACTGCTGCCGGAATTCGAGAAGGCATCCGGCGATACGGTGAAAATCGTCTACACCGGAACGCTCGACGTTAAGAAGCGCGTCGCCGCCGGCGAACCCTTTGATGCGCTGATCATGGCCAGCACGGACATCGACGACTTCCTCAAATCCGGCACGCTGGTGCCGGGAAGCCGGGTCGACATCGCCAAATCCGGTGTCGGCATCGGCGTGCCCGCCGGCGCGCCCAAGCCCGACATCAGCACGACCGAGGCCTTCACGAAGGCGCTGCTGGCGGCCAAATCGATCGGCTACTCCACCGGCCCCAGCGGCATCTATATCATCGGCCTGTTCGATCGCCTCGGCATTGCCGATCAGGTCAAGCCGAAGCTCAAGCAGACGTCGACGGGCGTATTCGTCGGGACCATCATCGCCAATCGCGATGTCGACATCGGCATCCAGCAGGTGAGCGAACTGGCGCATTTCGCCGGCGTCGACTACGTCGGCCCGCTGCCGGCGGACATCCAGAAGGTGACCATCTTCTCCAGCGGCATCGCCGCCCACGCGAAGCAAGCCGAGGCCGCCAAGGCGCTGATCAAGTTCATCACCTCGCCCGACGCCGGCCAAGCCTTCAAGAAACGGGGCATGGAGCCGGGTTGACCGGCCGTCTGCGCAGACCGAACAAGTACGTCAGTACCTTTAGGCGCGTCGGATTTATTCTTCCCTCGAATGGCCCGATTTCTGCGGGGTTCTCGCCGGATTCAGCGTGCATAACCGGCATTCCGGAACTGCGCACCACATCCGACGTTGGGCGACCATGACTGGCAACAACAACATGTTCGGAATCGTCATCGGCGCCATCGTCGTCGCCGTAGCGGCTTTGTTCATTCTCAGCGGCGGCGAATTCGGCGGCAAGAAGACCGTCGATGGCGACCAGGATCTGCCGCCCGTCACGACCGAGGGGCGCTAACGCGCCCGCCGCACCAATTCGGCGACGATCGCGCTCCATTCCGCATCGAGGCTACCGCTATCCGCCGGTTGCCCGGCCCTCGCATACCAATAGGCGGCATTGCCGAGGTCGCCTTCGACGCGGTGCAGATACGCGTGCACCCAGGCGGCATCGCGACCGTCCTCGTCCATCACGATGCGATGCGCGGCGTCCCAGTCGCCTTGCTTTGCCCACCACAGAGCGGACAGGACCGGCGAAAGACCGGTCGGCGGCGCATTGCCGCTCAGACTTTTGTTGAAGGCATCAAGGTCCGGCGCTCGATCGGACGCTGCCGGCTTATTGCCACGGGCGTTGCTCGTCATCATCCCAGCGCATGTAAGTGCCGCGTTCGAAACAGCAACACGGCGCTGCCCGGATCAGTTCACCACCACGTCTCGGGTGTGAAACGTCCGGCGGCCTGCTCGATGACTTCGGCGGCGGAGAACAGCGTCTCCTCGTCGAACGGACGGCCGATCAACTGAAGCCCGAGCGGCAGCCCCTGCGCGTCGAGCCCCGCCGGCACGGCGATGCCGGGCAGGCCCGCCATGTTCACCGTCACCGTGAACACGTCGTTCAGATACATCTCGACCGGATCGGCGCCGCCCTTCTCGCC